>JAYWMQ010000038.1 GCA_035873375.1 Nitrospirota bacterium
ACAGCGGCGACTACGGTGACAGCGGCGACTACGGTGACAGCGGCGACTACGGTGACAGCGGCGACTACGGTGACAGCGGCGACTACGGTGACAGCGGCGACTACGGTGACAGCGGCGACTACGGTGATACTGCTGACTACAGTGGTGGGTGATAACGCTTTAAACAATGATTGCCGTGTGGTAATCTAAAAGATATTTTTTTAAAAACCCCTTAATAAAAATTTCTCATCAGAGGTAATTGAATTATGAAAATACTGGTTGCTGTAAACGAGACAAAGGGCTCTAAGAATGCAGTTGCAAAGTTTGTTGAGATGTTTTCGGTTTGCCGTCCTGAATTGATAGTGCTTCTGTATGTAGAAAAGTTTGACGCCAGTTTCTTAATGGATGAAATGCTCGGTGAGTCAGAAATAAAGGCTTTGGAGGAGGCGATACAGGGTACGGAATATAAGGAAATGCTGGACAAGAAGGCCCAGACGATTCTCAATTATTACAAGAAGCTCCTTGAGGATAATGGGTTAGGCAGTGTAAAGACCGTGACCAAGGAGGGCCATCCTGCAGAAGAGATTCTCGCCGCTGTAGAAGAGGAAGGCGTGGACATGATAGTTATCGGATCGAGAGGTAAAAGGTTCGAGCCCTTGCTCATGGGAAGCATCAGCAGGGAAGTGCTCGAAAAGGCAGACATGCCTGTTTTGGTCATAAAAGGCCAGAAGTTTTAATGTTGAATGTGTTTTCGATGATTAGCATTCTGTTAAAGCAGGATGTTATAATGAAACATGGGTAGCATCATAAAGAATTTTAGAGAATCATCATTCAAATGTTCCCTGAAGAAAGTAAAAAAAGATAAGTTGCCACTCATAGTTTATAAACGTAATATCAGAGGGACTACATTTTGTAGTCCCTCTGATTTCCAGATGTCTTATTCAAAACCTTTAAATCCTGAATCAAATAATAATAAAAGTGAGGTGCTCGATACTTGGATATTAACAGTAAACAGAACGGTATAGTAATTCTTGGTGGAGGTCTTGCAGGGCTTTCAGCAGGATATGTTTTGTCCAGGGAGGGGAAAAAGGTGTTGGTAGCAGAGGGGGATTCTACAGTTGGTGGACTATCAAAGACATACAAGCATAATGGGTTTATGTTTGACCTTGGAGGACACAGATTCATAACTCACAACAGGTCGTTGGAACGTTTCGTTAATGAACTCCTGAAAGGTGAATTTCTTAAGGTAATGAGAACCAGTCAGATATATATGTTCGGCAGGTATTTCGATTATCCGTTGAAGCCCGTAAATGCCATGTTCGGTCTTGGTATTTTGACCAGCCTGCAGATACTCCTGGACTACTGGAAGGAGAAGATCAAAAATGTACTAAAGCCGCCCGAGATAATCTCTCTTGAAGACTGGGTAGTGAGTCAGTTTGGCCGCAAGATGTTTGACCTGTATTTCAAAGAGTACAGTGAAAAGGTCTGGGGGATTGATTGCAAAAGCATAAGTCAGGAATGGGTCTCTGAAAGAATAAAAGGTCTTTCTCTTTGGGAGGCCATAAAGAATGGTTTTACCAAGGTCAGTGGAAAAAGTATAAAAACTCTCGCGGATGAGTTTATCTATCCCCCATATGGAATCGGTCAGCTTTCTGATAACTTGAAAGAAGGCATAGAGGAAGCAGGTAGTTCCGTATTGACTGAAACAAGGGTAATCAAGGTTAATCATGAAAACTTTAATGTAAGCAGCATAACGGTTGATAACAACGGAAAACAGTATGATATTGAGGGCAAGGAATTTATTTCGAGTGTTCCGCTGACACACCTTGCGAAGATGCTTCATCCTGCTGCTCCAGCCGATATAATGGAAGCTGCCTCTAAATTAAGATACAGGGATATTGTAATTGTGACGGTAATGCTCGACCGTGAAAAGGTGACCGACCTGACATGGTTATATTTTCCCGAGAAAGACATGCCCCTGGGAAGGATACATGAACCAAGGAACTGGAGTCCCTATATGGCCCCGGAAGGGAAGACACATGTAGTGGCAGAGTTTTTCTGCTTTAAGGGTGATAAGATATGGAACTCAAGTGATGAGGAGCTTACAGCCATTACAGTAGAGAATCTTGAGAAGCTGGGCTTTATTAATAAAAACGAGGTCATAGACAGTTCTGTGGTGAGGGCGGCAAAGGCATATCCACTTATGGAAGTCGGATACAGGGAGCCTTACGAGAAGATCCTGCAATATCTGAAGAACTTCAAGAACCTTCGTCCTATCGGCAGAGGCGGTCTGTTCAAGTACTATAATATGGACCGTGCCATAGAGTCGGGGATTGAGGTAGCTGAAGAAATATTAGGCAAGAAGGTGTTAGAGTGAAAAAAAAGGTGTGTAATAACGGTGAATTGATATGAAGTGTTTTCTTGTAGTACCGGCATGGTTGCCTGAGGACATATTTTCAGCAAAGACGGCGGGATCCCAGATTAACTACTGGCAGCCCCTGGGCCTGCTCTATATTGCTGCATCTGTGAGGCAGGCAGGACATGAGGTGAGGTTTCTCAACGGCGCTTTTATGCGCAATGCAGAGATAATGAAGGAAATCGAAAAAGAGAGACCGGATATTGTGGGGCTCTATTCAACTACATTTGGATGGAAGAAGGCAAAGGAAGCAGCCAGGGCCATAAAGGAGATAGATAAAAATATATTTGTCTGCGTTGGTGGCCCTTATCCGATTGCAATGCAGGAAAAATGCCTTGAGGATTGCGATTGGCTTGATGCAGTGGTGACGGGTGAGGGTGAGCATACCCTGGTAGAGATGATGGAGAGATTATCTGAGGGTAAGGGAATGGAAGGGGTTCTTGGTGTGGTGTACCGTGAGGGTGGGGAGATAAGGAAGAACCCGCTGAGACCCCTTCTCGAGGACCTTGACAGCCTTCCCTTTCCTGCAAGAGACCTCTTGGGCGAGGGAGCAATCAAATACGTTCCACCCCCGGCTACATACAAGAGGAAGCCTGTGGCGGTAATGATAACTTCCAGGGGGTGTAACCGTAAGTGCCTCTTCTGTTTTCAGATAGACAAGACCCGCAAGAGTGGAGTCAGATACCGCAGTGTAGAGAATGTGATGGAGGAAATAGAATTGTGTCTGAAGCAGGGGTACCGCGAGATAAAATTCATAGATGATACCCTTGCAGCAAATTACGACAGGGCAATGCAGATAGCAAAGGAGATCAAGGCGCGTAAACTTGATTTTACATGGTTTGCCTCTGCATGTGTCAGCCAGGTGGACAGACCGCTTCTTGAGGCTTTTAAGGAGGCAGGGTGCTGGTCCATTCTGTTTGGGGCGGAGAGCGGGGTGCAGAAGAATCTTAATGCCATCAAAAAGGGGATTACTCTTGAACAGACGCGTAAGGCAGTCAAGACAGCCAAGGAGGTTGGATTAAAGGTACTTACTCCTTTCCTTTTCGGCATACCGGGGCAGACGTACGAGGACGGGCTCAAGACCATAGAATTTGCCTGTGAAATAGACCCTGATGTGGCCAATTTTCACGCGCTCACACCTTTTCCGGGCTCCGAGCTTTACGACAATATAGAGAAGTACGGGACAATGTCGACAGACTCCAGTGACTTTACTTATCAGGGTGCGGCATTCGTTCCCTATACCATGACCAGGGATGAGATATGGAAGCTGCGGCAGTTGGCTTTCAAAAAATTCTATTCGAGGCCGAAGTATATTTGGGGACGGATACTGCGGATGAGGACAATGGATGATCTGAAGGCCGCTCTCCAGGGAGCAAAGAGTCTCTTCTGGCTGTGGGTAAAAGGAGATATATTCCGCAAGGATAAGGGTGTTTCGTAAGGGGTTTTTAATCCGGGAGGGAAGAGAAAACCGGATTAAAAAGAGGGGGTACTGCAGGAGTCCCGGAGTTTCAGGGGCAGGCGACAAAAACCATTTGGTTTAGGTTATAATTGTCCGGCATACAGTTAAGGTATCCTCGTAAGGCATGAACAATTCAAGCAGTATTTATGAAGGGGAGGTGATAGAAGGCAGCAGATACAGCGGATGTGGAGTGAGTGGCTCAACCTCGTACCATAAATTTTAAACGAAAAGGAGGCAAAGGGGAGAATGAGTTTTCTAAAACGTAAAAAAAGTCTTTCGATATCCCTGGTATCGGTTCTTATGATACTGACGGTTTCTTTGTTTTTGTTCAGCTGTGCAAAAGATTATGATACTTCTGAAGAAATAGCCGCAGCACGGGTGAAATATACGGATACTGTCATGATAAGTCCACTTACACTCAAAAACTGGCTGGATAATGGTTATCCCGGTGATATCTACGGTAACAACAAGGTGGTTGTGCTCTTTGTAGGCACACAGGACCAGTACGATGCCGGCCACATACCCGGTTCTCAGTTGGTCGGTTATGGTGACATCAAGGCTGACAGGTCTGATGGGGTAAGTATGACAATCGATATGGTTGCCACAAAGGCCCAGATGGATGGGGTTATACAGAAGACAGGTATAGACGGAGGCACGCTGATCGTCTTAACCGGTCCGAGTGGTAACTTTTCATTCATGAATACTTCAAGGGCATACTATAATTTCCGTTATTGGGGATTTCCGAGGAGCAAGCTGAGGGTACTGGACGGGTTTGTTGATACCACATGGGCGGATGCCGGTTATCGCCTTGAGTTTGAAACCCCCACAGCGCCGGAAGCTTCCACCTACAGTGTCTGCTACCTGAAGCAGTACCCCGACAGGTTCAGGGCACCACTTGAGGATATGATAAATGTGGCTAAAGACACTGATGATAAGACAGTGGTGATAGATACAAGGAGCAACGCTGAATATAGCGGTAATACAAACTCAACTCCTGGCTCTGCTGGTGCCAGCTCTGGAGAGTATGTTGCCTTTGAAGGACATATAAGAGGTGCAGAATGGATGGAATATACTAACCTTTTGGATAGTGACGGAAAGCTTCTGTCTGGTACGGACCTGGAGGCTGCAATGGATGCCATTGGTGTGAACGGAACCACAACAGCTTATCCTTACTGCCGTACAAGCTGGAGGGCTGCGATTACATTCCTGGCGCTCGACGGTGTGCTGAACTATCCTGTGAAACTCTACGACGGTGCATGGATAGAGTGGGGGCAGATGACTGCACAGTACGGAGCCCTTGATGCAGGCTCTTCATGGATAACAGACAAGGAATTGAAAGATATATCAGATGCTGTAGTTGTTGACAATACCGATTCCGGCTTTTCCGTAGTTGGTACCTGGAGCACCTCAACAAGCGCCGGCAATGGTGATTATTACGGTTCAAACTTCAGGTATATCGAAGCGGGGACTGGCGCCAATTCAGCCACATGGACTCCTGCTTTGTCCTCGGCTGGAGATTATGATGTTTATGTCTGGCATACTGCAAAGCCCGTTTATGAAACGGATGCCAAGTTTACTGTTACTCACAGCGGTACAACTGATACGGTGACACCAGATGTTAATTTAACTCAGAACGGTGGAATGTGGTACAAGCTGGGGACATATACCTTTGACGCAGGCGGTTCAGAGGATGTGACTGTGACCGATGAAGCAACTGCAGGTACTTATATTCCTGCTGATGCCGTTGCATTCGTGCCTGCAGGGACTACTTCATGGTTGTCCGAGGCTGTTACATATAACGCAAATGTTGAGTCAATTCTGGCCAATTCCTTTATCCCTAATGCAGACAATGTCAACAGGACGGATGAGGAGATATGTGCTGTTGAGGGTCCTGGCGGCGGTGGTGCCGGAGGCGGCGGTGATTCAGGCGGATATTAAGCAGGCAGTGGAACTTAAAAGTCATAACAATCAGGTAATAAGGAGGAGTTACTCATGAGAGATATAAGGAAGAAACTTGGGCTCTTCTCGGTTTTGGCCCTGGTCTTTGTCTTTGTGCTCGGCATGGCTGTGGATTCAGCCCAGGCCGGTGTGAAGATAAAGGGTAAGAGGGGATTATCGCTCAGGATCAGTTATTTTTCGCAGTTTTACGGTGTATGGCGCGATACAGGTTCAGGCCCTGACGGCACTGACGATACAGTTGACTTCTACTTTAAAAGGAACAGGTTCAATTTCTCCGGTCAGCTGAACAGGAACGTAGGGTTTGTAATACAGATTGAGCATAAAGGCCCCAGGTTGATCAATGACCTGAATGTTGCTGATGCACCGTCAACCAGGCTTGATATGCTCGATGCCTTTATGAAGTTCAAGATAGCAAAGTCCCTCAGGTTGAGGGTAGGTTTGACCAAGGATCCCCTTACAAGGGAGAACAACGAGGGTTGTTTTGATCCGCTCAGTATTGACCGCTCCCTCTTTATCTACAACCCCTTTGCAGCATCAAGGGACGTGGGTATAGTTGCTTGGGGAAATTTTGTCAATAAGAGACTTCAGTACAGGATAGGTATCATGGAGGGCAGGGAGGATATAAATACACCTAAAAGCTCCCTGCGTTACACTGGCAGACTCCACCTGTCCCTTTTAAAACCCGAGGCATCAATTGTTTACTTCGGCACCTACCGCGGTATGAAAAAAGTGCTGACCATAGGTGGTGGTATGCAATATGAGCCGGATGTCATTTATGGCAATCTTGGTGCAAAGACCGACGCCAAGGATAACGTAACATGGACAGTGGACGGTTTCTTTGAGTATCCCACGCCTGTCGGCGCATTTACCCTTTCAGGTGCATATCTCGATGTCAGTTTCGATGATGCATACAAGGGTTTTGACCCGGATCCGAAGGCTACGGGAATGTACGGAGAGAGAAATGGGTACTATGTAAAGGCAGGCTATCTCCTTCCCATGAAGATATGGATAGGAAGGGTGCAGTTCTACGGCCGGTATGAAAACTGGAAGTATGCGAAGCTTAATGAGCAGGAAGACCAGGATTTAACGTGGATAGCACCTGGTATCAATTATTACATAAAAGGTCAGAAGTTAAGGCTCAGTGCTGAATACGCCATGACTGATTTTGAAAAGGAAGGCACTGTAAGGAACGTCAAGACCGAAGATTTCAATACCCTGAGAGTAATGCTCCAGCTCCTGCTGTAAAGGAACAGGAAGTCCAACAATCAGGTACTGCTTTTCAAAAGGCGGCACATTCAACTGAATGTGCCGCCTTTTTTATGGGTCCGCTTTTGGACTGAAGAGTATGTATCTGAGTTGAATCTTTTACACGGTGGCTTCTGAAATTATATAATCCATATATGAAGAAGACAGGTGTTATTCTGCTTAACCTTGGCGGGCCCGACAGTCCGGGGGCTGTCAGACCCTTCCTTTACAATCTCTTTTCAGACAGGGATATTATTCCACTTGGCCCGGCCTTTATGCAGAAACCCCTTGCGTGGCTCATATCCGGACTCAGGGCAAAAAGGACGAAAGAGGCATATGCGCAGATAGGTGGTGCATCTTCTATTCTGAGAATTACCGGGCAGCAGGCTGATACACTACGGGAGGCGCTCAGGGGTGAGGGGGATTTCAGCGTATACGTTGGTATGCGATACTGGCATCCCTTTATTGAAGATTCAGTCAGGCAGGCCTGCAAAGACGGTATCAGGCGACTCATCGGCCTCAGTCTCTACCCCCATTACTCAAGGGCAACCACCGGCTCTACAAGAGAGCAATTTGGCAGGGCGGCCGGAAAGTTCGGATTAGAATCCACGTTCATAAGCTCATGGTATGACCATCCACTTTACATTGACGCTCTGGTGGAGACTATAAGGATGGAACTGAAGGGGCATGAGACGGACGGAGTGCACTTGCTTTTCAGCGCTCACAGCCTGCCGGTGAGTTTTATTGAGGAGGGAGATCCGTATGTAAATGAGATTAAAGGGACTGTGAAGGCTGTTATCAGGAGACTGAGGACCGGGATGCCGGTTGTCCCACCGTATCACATCAGTTATCAGAGTAAAAGCGGACCCGTTAAATGGCTGGAACCGTCAACTGATGAGGTTATTGTTGAGCTTGCTGGGAAGGGCGTCAGGAGGATAGTGGTTGTGCCCGTTAGTTTCGTCTCGGACCACATGGAGACACTCTACGAGATAGATATCCTTTACAGGGGCTTGGCGGAAAAACACGGGATGGAGCTTGGGAGGGTGGAGTCGTTAAATACCCGTCCGCTATTCATATCAACGCTGAAAGACCTTGTGCACAGGGCATCAGAGGGTTTTCAATGAAACGTAACAGGCTTGTAATTATCGGCCTTGGCCGTATAGGCCGGGAGCTGCTGAAAAAACTTCCAAGAGACTTTGAAATAACATGTATTGACTTGAATCCCGACCTTCAGGAGAGGGCAAGGAAACTAAGGGGAGATGAAGTCAGGTTTATAGCCGGAGATGCCACCAGCAGACTGGTCCTTGAGGATGCAGGTGTGGAAGATGCTGATGTAGTGATAATTACCACTACTACTGAAAAGGTTAATGTAGAGGTTGCCCGTCTCCTGAAAGAGCATTTCAGTACAAAGAGGGTCATCTCGGTTGGTGTAACACAGGAGAATATCGAGGCACTTGAGGGGCTTGGAGTGGAGGTGGAGAACATCTATACTGCCAGCGCTACCGGGATACGGAACAGGATTGAACGGAAATCAAGGGCAGCTCATGCCATCGGCCTTGGCAAAAACGAAATACTGGAGGTTGAGGTCCATCCGAACTCCAGGCTTGCCAACAAGCCCATTGGTGCACTTGCACCTATCAGATGGCGCATAGGGATTATATACAGGGATGGAAATATTATTATGCCAAGGAAAGACAGGGTGCTGAAACCCAGGGACAAGGTGATCATACTCGGAGACCCGGCAGTCTTAAAGACCGTTTCTGAAATACTTACCTTTAGTTTCCAGCGTTTTCCCCTTGAATATGGTTCTACCGCCGTTGCCTATCTGAGCGGAAAGGAGGATGAGGGATTTTTCAATGAGCTTGAATATCTCTTTTCCGTCTTCCCTCTGGATAAAATAATCTTTATCTATACAAAAAAGGCAGCGGCGAGGTCCGGGAAGTTTAGGGAGTTTATCAGTGGAAAGAGTTTTAAAAACATTGAGGAGAGGGAGACGGTTCTCTCTACGTACAATGCAATACAGGGTGTGATATCGGAAGAAAGGGGTGAGTACGGGCTCATTGTGTTGTCAAAGGATCTGCTTGTTTCTCCGGATTTCAGAAAAAGGCGCCTTCTGAACAGCCTTGCCTCAATTGCTGTCTGCCCGATCCTTCTTTCAGCCGGTACATTTCCATATGAGAAGGTTGTTGTTCCCTGTGTTGAGGGGATAGATGTTCAGCGTGTAATGGATACTGCTTTTGAGATATCCTCGTCCTTGAACAATGAGATAACAGCACTGCTTGTTGAGCCGTCAGGTTATATATCTACCGAGGAAGAGGTTAAGGATTTTGAGGAGATGAAGAAGAATATCTCTGATATGGCCCTTGTATACAAGTCGAGTGTTAAAGCTCCTGTTCTTAAAGGGAACCCTGTCAAGGCGGTAGCCGGGGTTTTGAAGGATTATGACCTCCTGATTGTTGACACCGGAGGCTGGAAGACCCGGCGATGGTTTTCATTAATGCTGAACCCGGATGTGGTATGGCATATCGTTAACAGGTCCCCGATCTCCACACTGCTGATCCCGCCGGTAGAGGAGTCTTTGTAAACTATGGGTGAACAACTCCTTATAATGTTTGTGGTTATTGGCGGCGCAGCCGTTATACCCTTTTTTGCCAGAAAGTTTATGCTGCCCTCTGCAGCACTGGAGATAATCTATGGCATTGTCCTCTTCAGCGTTTTTTTATCCGGGAAACCCGAGTGGTTTTCCCTGCTGAAGGATATAGGGTTTATATATCTGATGTTTATTGCCGGGATGGAGCTTGATATAAGAGGTCTTATGAGGCAGGGAAGGTTCTTCTGGTATGTCCTCATCTCGGCCCTCTCCCTGCTCTTAACCCCGCTTGTATTTATTCAGATGGGTTACTCTTTTTATATCGGAATAGCCGTCTCTGTAGTATCTGCAGGGATTATCATACCCGTGCTTAAGGAGTCGGGGATGATAAGGACGGATATTGGTCAGGATGTCATAGGGGTGGCCCTTACGGGAGAGCTACTGTCCATAGTGGTACTGACGGGTATTGATATATATCACCGTCTGGGTCTGACGGTTATGGCAGGAGTGGAGGGGCTTAAGCTTCTGTTACTTCTGGGTGTGGCAGCAGTTTTTCTCAGAATACTTTATGTTATTGCCTGGTGGCATCCCGAGAGGATTGAGAATGTGATGGAGAGCAATGACCCTGTTGAAGAAGGTATAAGGGCGGTTATCTCCATAGCCTTTGCCGGTGCACTTATCGCCTATGGTTCAGGTGTTGAGCCGATACTCGGCTCTTTTATGGCAGGCCTCATTTTTAGCTATGTCTTTAAGAGCAAGGGACGATTCGAGGACAAGATAAATGCCGTGGGTTTCGGTTTTTTTACTCCGTTTTTCTTTATCGGTGTCGGTGCTGACTTTGATCCGGGATTGCTGAAATCCCTTCAGGGTATCTCTTTTTCGCTGTTCCTGACGTTGATGGTCTTTGTGAGCAACGCCTTTCCACTGTTTCTTGCACGTTTCATGGGACTGGGCAGTCTTGAGGCCCTGGGTATGTCCTTAATCCTTTCCGCTCCGCTTTCAATGATTGTTGTGGCAGGCACTCTCGGTGTTAGGATGGGGCTGCTGACGCCCGAGATGAACGGCTCCCTTATCCTTACAGCCATAATCTCGAGTATAATCTACCCCTCACTTTTCAGGGCAGTGAGCAGGAGGATGAGTCCTTCCCCTAAACCCCTTCAACCGATGTGATAAGTTTTGCAGTTTCTTCCTCTATATTGTCGGATGACAGGATGGCAGAGATGAGTGCTACTCCCCGTGCACCTGATTTAATCACATCCGGTACCCTCTCAATCTTTATTCCCCCAAGTCCAAAAACAGGAATAGAGACCCTTTCAGTCACTTCCTTCAGCTTTTCGATACCCACAGGCGGGCCATATTTTTTCTTTGAAGGTGTCGCATATACAGGGCCAAAGGTTATAAAATCAGCCCCGTCCCTTTCAGCATCGATGGCCTCTTCAAGTGTGTGAGTGGATACGCCAATGAGCATTTTTCCTCCGGTGATTTTCCGGACAGCCCGTGGGGGGAAGCTCGTCCCTGCAAGGTGAACCCCGTCTGCCTCAACCGACAGTGCTACATCCAGCCTGTCATTGACAAAGAGCCTCGCTCCATAACGGGAAGTGATCTCCCGAAGTTTACATGCCATCACATACAGTCGTCTCACGGAAAAGTCCTTTTCCCTTAACTGAAGGGCCTTTACTCCCCCTTTAAGTGCATCTTCGATCCCCTCATAAAAAGGCGTCTTCATCTGCCTTCCGTCCGTTATAAGGTAGAGACTGAAATCAACCTTCATTGTACTAAACAAGGGTTTCAATCCACAGAAAGAATATGTTTTCAAGAAAGAAGGTCACCCCTGTCAGTATCCAGAGAACCCTCGCAATGTTTTTTGGTTTTACCTTCATGAGATGCAATACGATTGATATAAGTATGAACCATCCCGTGGATATCCACTTCAGGTTCCACGGTGAGACCCAGAGTACAAGTAGTGATATAAATGTTCCCAGTCCTAAAAAGGGTCCCCAGAGATAGAAGGGGCTGCTCCTGTCTGTCAGTCTTCCCGCCCTGAGTGCACCTATCATGTAGACCTGCCACCAGCCCCCCATAAACATAAACATCACCCCGTAGCGGTCAAGGCGGGCAAGCGTTGTTTCCCTCAGAGGGAAGGCCCTGGTTTCAATTGCCCATATAGTAAAGAAAAAGATAGCAGGGACAAGGGCGGTGAAAAGAAATCCGCAGAAATCAAGAACATAGGAGCCAAGAGGCGCCTCATGCCGTTCTCTTCTTTCATTTCTTGCACTTATAAAAAACTCCATTCCCAGGAACACCGGCACTATAAGGTATGCCAGCTCCTGATATCTGTAAGCCTCCATTCTTGTGTTCCTCCAGTTTTTTTTGATATAGTATTCCCGATTGGTTTTAAATTCTATATTAACATGTTAAGTCTTAACATGTTAATTCTACATGCTTTCCCTTTCGTTTTGGGGCATCCGTCCATTGACTTTTTAACTATAATTTAAGTAACATATTGAATAACCTTATGAAATATAAAAATATTTTCATAATCGTATCCTTACTGTACATTTTTGCGTGTGCAGCTCCGCTATTTGCCCAGGAGTTCCAAACCATTCCGATATCCCCTGCGCCTCAGTCATCACAACAATCATCGACAATTGAGAAAAAACAACCTCCTCAGCAGTCCCTGCAGTCGTCGCAGTCGTCCGAACAGGGGGAACTGGGCTTGGAGACTGTGCTCCCTGTAGAAGAACCTTCAGAGAAGCCTTCAGAGTTTGAGGAGTATATTTCAGGAAAGGTTTCCCTGACGGTTTCGACCAATCTCAAGCAGTTTGGTTACGACCTTTTCAGGAGACCCCCATCAACATTTGCTCCTGTCGGGAACGTGCCTGTTGGTCCTGGTTATGTTATCGGTCCCGGTGATGAGATAAAGGTGTCTATCTGGGGGATGGTGGAAGGACAGTGGGATCTTGTGGTAGACAGAGATGGGAATATAAGCATTCCCAAAATTGGAACTTTTGGCGTTTCAGGTCTAAAATTCAGTGAATTAAGAAGGCTTTTACATAAGCAGTTTTCCAAATACTATACAGGGTTTGAGATGAATGTGAGCATGGGTTCACTGAGAACCATCAGGGTGTACGTAGTCGGTAATGCCCGGAGTCCAGGCGCATATACGCTATCTTCGCTTTCCACTCTCATAAATGCACTGTTTGAGGCCGGCGGGCCCAGCAAAACAGGGACAATGAGGGATATACAGGTAAAGCGAAACGGTAAGACCGTAGTCCATTTGGATATGTATGATTTCCTGTTGAAGGGCGACAAAACAAGGGACATAAGGTTAATGCCGGAGGACGTGATATTCATACAACCGGTTGGACCCCTTGTTGCCATTGCAGGTAGTGTTAACAATCCTGCCATATACGAGCTGAAAGGTAAGACCACCATCGCTCAGTTGATAGATATGGCGGGAGGATTAAATGACGTTGCCTTTAAAGGCAGGGTGCAAATAGAGCGGATTATTGATAACAGCCGGCAAACAGTGTTTGAATCCGACCTGCAGAAGATACGGGATAAAGATATTGCAGTGCAGGCAGGGGATGTGGTAAAGATATTTCAGGTCGTTAAAGACGAGAGAATAGTGAGGCTTGCCGGTGCGGTACAGAGGGAAGGCGAGTATGGGTTCAGCCCGGCAATGACCGTCAGGGAGCTAATCTCAATGGCGGGAGGGCTTAAGTATTATGCATATGACAAGGAAGCCGAGCTGACAAGGATACATATTACCAGTGAAGGACCAATTACCGAGAAGATACTGATCAACCTTGAGAAGGCCCTGACAGGGGATCCCGACAGCAATATCCCTTTGCAACAGAACGACTATCTGTTTGTCCGCGCCATACCCGAGTGGAGGCTTTACCAGACAGTGGTGATTGAGGGGGAGGTCAGGTTCCCGGGTACATATACCATCAAAAAGGGCGAGAGACTTTCATCCCTGATAGAGAGGGCCGGAGGTTTTACCGGCAAGGCGTTTCTGAAGGGAGCGGTATTTACAAGAAAACGTGTTGAGGCATTACAACAGAAACAGATTGAGGAGATGATAGACAGGCTTGAAAGAGAACTTCTGAGTACGGGGACGGCACGGGTAGCTACAGCAGCTTCTTCAAAAGAGGCGAGATTGATGCAAATGGAGACAGAGCAGAAGAGACAATTTATTGCAAAGCTCAGAACTGTAAGGGCAAAGGGAAGGGTGGCAATCCAGTTGGAGTTGCCGGATAAACTCAGAGGAACACTTTATGATATAGAGCTTGAAGACAGTGATTCAATCTATATTCCTACAGATCCACAGACAGTGCAGGTAATTGGTTCCGTATATAATCAGACGGCTTTTATTTATGAAAATGGAAGGAATGCCAAGTATTATATATCCCTTGCAGGTGGTTATACGGAGAATGCCGATGGTGGAAATGTATATATACTCAAGGCCAATGGCTCTGCAATGAAGGTGAGTAGAGGGTTCCTGGGTCTTTCATGGAACAGTGAATACTCAAGATGGGATGTTGGGGCAGGACAGGTGGAGTCGGGTGACACAATAGTTGTGCCTGAGAAGCTTGAGAGAATAGCATGGATGCGCAATATTAAGGATATTACCCAGATTCTGTACCAGATTGCCGTAACCTCTGGAGTACTGATTGCAACATTTTAAGTGCCTGCCGGTATTTTCCCGGACTTTATATTTTGGAGGCTTGAAGAATGAGACATTATGATTCGGTAAAACGTATTCTTGTTACCGGTGGCGCCGGTTTCCTTGGATCACACCTTTGCGAAAGACTTTTGAGCGAGGGTCATGAAGTTATCTGTTTGGACAACTTCTATACGGGTCGCAAGGAAAATATTGCTCATCTTATGAACAACCCTTATTTTGAGACATTGCGTCATGACATATGTTTTCCCCTCTACATCGAGGTGGATCAAATTTACAACCTTGCCTGTCCTGCATCGCCGATACACTACCAGTTTGATCCTGTTCAGACAACAAAAACATCTGTGATCGGCGCTATTAATATGCTTGGCCTTGCAAAGAGGCTCAGGATAAAGATCCTTCAGGCCTCAACCAGTGAAGTATATGGAGACCCTGAAATTCATCCACAGCCCGAGACCTATTGGGGAAATGTAAATCCCATCGGATTCAGGGCCTGTTATGATGAGGGAAAACGATGTGCTGAGACACTCTTTTTTGACTATCACCGCCAGCACAAGCTCAGTATAAAAGTAGCGAGAATATTTAATACCAGCGGGCCGAGGATGCATCCTAATGATGGCCGTGTTGTAAGTAATTTTATAATGCAGGCTTTACGGGGAGAGGACCTGACGGTTTATGGCGACGGAAGTCAGACGAGGAGCTTCTGCTACGTTGATGACCTTGTAGGGGGGTTGATGAAACTCATGAACAGTCCTGACGATTTTACCGGACCTGTAAATCTTGGTAATCCTGCGGAGTTTTCCATACTTGAACTTGCAGAAAAGATAATTAAGCTGACTGGATCAGAGTCAAGGATATGCTTTAAAGAGTTGCCTGCAGATGACCCCAGGCAGAGACAGCCTGATATAAGTCTGGCAAAAGAAAAACTGAATTGGGAGCCCTCTGTCCAGATGGAAGAAGGATTAAAGAGGACTATTAAGTATTTTAAAGATCTCATAGCAGGAGATGTAGAGTGATACTCATAGCGGGTGGTGCCGGGTATATCGGGTCTCATATCAACAAACTTCTGAATGAAAGGGGCTACAAGACCGTGGTATTTGATAGTTTGATCTATGGTCACAGGGAGTTTGTCAAATGGGGAGAGTTTGTCCTGGGAGACCTGTCTGATATCGAACAGATCAGGCTGGCCTTTAAGGAATATCCTGTCAGTGCTGTAATGTATTTTGCAGCATTTGCGTATGTTGGAGAATCAGTTGAAGATCCGCAAAAGTACTACATAAATAATGTAGCCAATACTTTGAATATTTTAAAGGTGATGAAGGAGTTTAATGTAGACTGCTTTATTTTTTCATCAACCTGTGCTACCTATGGCAATCCTGTAGAGGTGCCCATAACTGAAGACCACCCCCAAAATCCCATAAATCCGTACGGACGGAGTAAATTGATGGTTGAAAAGATACTGTCTGATTACAGTAGTGCCTACGGATTGAAAAATGTTGCCCTGAGATACTTTAATGCCGCCGGAGCTGATCCTGAGCAGGAGATTGGCGAATGGCATGACCCTGAAACCCATTTGATCCCGCTGGTTCTGGATGCAGCTATTGGCCGAAGGGAGAATATAAAGGTTTTTGGAACGGATTATGCTACGCCTGATAAGACATGTATAAGAGATTACATACATGTCACCGACCTGGCAGATGCACATATATTGGCATTGGAGTACCTGTTAAACGGAGGAAAGAGCGATGTTTTTAACCTTGGAAATGGTAGCGGGTTTTCAGTAAAAGATGTAATAGAGACTGCAAGAGAGGTAACCGGAAGAGAGATTGTGGATATTGCTTCACCGAGAAGGGCTGGGGACCCTGCAGTGCTTGTAGGCAGCGCCCGAAAAACCAACGAGGTTTTAGGATGGCAACCAAAATACTCTGAATTGCGAAAAATAATAGAGACTGCCTGGGATTGGCACCAGAAACTCAATAGAGGATTTCATGAAAGAAAGGACAAATAGATAAAATGTATCTGATAGTGGGGTCGGGGCTGGCGGGTTGCGTACTGGCTGAAAGGATCGCTAATGTTCTAAAAAAAGAGGTCCTGGTTGTTGAAAGAAGAGACCATATAGCCGGTAATATCTATGATTTTAAAGACAGCGAAGGGATATATATACATAAATATGGCCCGCATGCTTTTCATACTGCTGATAAAAAGGTCTGGGACTATCTGAGTCAATTCACGGAGTGGTATCCGTATTTTCATAAAGTCAGGGCAATAGTTGACGGTCTTGAAATACCGTTGCCTTTTAACCTGAATGCCCTTTATAAAGCCTTTCCGCCTGGACTGGCTTCTAAATTAGAGAATAAACTGATTGATACCTTTGGTTACAATGTGAAAATTCCGATTCTTAAATTAAAGGAATTCGATGATAAGGAGTTGCAGTTCCTTTCAAATTATATTTATGAGAAAGTCTTTCTCGGATACACTTTAAAGCAGTGGGGCTTAACACCTGAAAATCTTTATCCATCTGTTACTGCAAGAGTGCCTGTTTATATCAGCAGGGATGACAGGTATTTTCAGGATAAATATCAGGGAATACCTGAAAGTGGGTATACAAGCGTGATAGAAAAGATGCTGGACAACTCCCGTATAAGGGTGGAACTGAATACGGATTTCAGGGAAGTTAAAGATTCTGTAAAATTTGAGAAGCTTGTATACACCGGCTGCATTGATGAGTTTTTCGACTTCAGGTTTGGAGAACTTTCATACAGGAGTCTGGATTTTAACTTTAAATCATATGATAAGGAGTTCTTTCAGTCAGTAGCACAAATAAATTATCCCGAAAATTATGATTATACGAGAATTACAGAATATAAACATTTCCTGAATACGGAAAGCAAAAAAACAACAGTTGCATATGAGTATCCTCAGGAATACAAGACCGGTGACAATGACCCGTACTATCCCGTTCCAAATGATGAAAATAGTAATATTTACATGAAATACAAGGAAGAAGCTGAAAAACTAAAGGATGTGACCTTCATTGGACGGCTGGCAGAATATAAATATTATAACATGGACCAGATAATTTCAAGAGCCTTGAAGACATTTGAGGAGTCTTTTTATGAATGAAACGGAGTTGCCATTATTAACGGTCAATATTCTTGCATATAACAGGAAAGATGATCTAAGGACAACATTGCAGGAGCTTTCAGGTAACATTGATTATCCAAAAGAGAAGATAGAGATTATTGTCAATGACAATGCCTCAGGTGATGGAACCGCTGAGATGGTCAGGGAGGAGTTTCCCGGTGTCAAGCTCATAAAGATACCTGAGAATGTAGGTATTGCAGGCTGGAATTATGGTTTTGTCAATGGGACAGGAAAGTATTTTCTTGTCCTGGACGATGATTCGCACCCTGTTGAAGGGGTGAAGGATGCCGTTGTTTTTCTGGAGGAGAACAAGGATATTGGCATATTGGCGTGTCAGATAATAGGAGGTGCGTTTACAACGGGCAGGCGCACGCATTTGCAGGACTGGATAGGGTTTATAGGGGCCGGGGCAATAATCAGAAGAGAAGTGATAGACAGGGTAGGTGGTTATGCAGACTGGATGTTCCTCTACTCCCATGAATGGGAATATGGACTCAGGGTGCTGGATGCTGGATTCGGGATTAAATACTTTGAAAAATGTGTTGTCAATCACCGTGCTTCAACAATGCACAGGAGTTTTAAGAGATTAAGAACTTTTACTACGAGGAATGAATTGGCTATAGTCTACCTGTATTTTCCCTGGAAAAAAATACCTTCATTGTTTCTCCGAACCTTATACTGGAATATGCGGACATTCAGAAAGGACGGGATTGCCAATATCTGGTATGCTGCAAATGGATCCCTGCTGTTTCTAAAACTCCTGCCCAGGATCAGGAACAGGAGGAAGGTTGTAAATGAAAAAATACAGGAAGTTTACATTGCAAGTTTCTGGTCCACGCAGCCTGTCTTTCAGAGTCTGCAAAAAAAGGTAAAATCTCTTATCAGGGGTGCTAAATAGAGTCTGTGTATAAATATAAGAATTGAGCCGTTATTCCCGCGGTTTGTTGAGCGGGAATCCAGTCTTTTCAGTGAGAAAGTTTGACTTTTCCGTGTAAAAACTATTATTATTTTTTATGACAAGCAAATACATTTTAATGGCTTTTTGTTTATTTTGCAGACCTGTAAGTGCAGTTCCTCTTTCTGCACAGGAGTTTCAGGTTGTATCGAAATTCCCCGAATTCAGTTACCACAACAACTATCAATCAGCATAAGCGGATTCCGTTGCAGTTTCCAAAATAGTTGTAGTTTCCGTAATAAAGGAGAGAAGGATTGGAGAAACAGCAAACTGAACCAAAAGATGATAGTATCAGCCTTCTTGACCTTCTTCTTGTTCCCCTAAAGCGGAAAAAGATAATTCTTGTTGTTACGCTTGCCGTTGCTGCAATTACTGCTGCAATAAGCCTGAGTATGCCCGAGAGGTATATGGCTAAAACGAGGATATTACGGCCTCAGCAAGAGAGTTCTGCCGTGGTATCAAAGGTTCTGAGCCAGTTTGGGAGTGCTGCCGGAACGGCAGCCGGATTATTCGGACTTAACAGTCCAAATGCACTTTATATTGCGTTGCTCACGAGCAGGCCTGTTATGGAGGCTGTTGTAGAGCGATTTGATCTGGTACGGTTATATGGAACTGAAACAGCTGTGGCTGCAAGCGAACAACTGTCTACAAATGTAAAAGTCAGATCCAGTAGTTGGAGTGGGATCATAACCATTTCAGTCTACGATGGAGTGCCTCAATTGGCTGCCGACATAGCAAATGCCCTTGTTGAAGAACTTAAGAACCTGACAAGGAGGCTTGCAATTACCGAGGCAGCACAACGCCGGGTTTTCTTTGGAGAGCGTCTTAGGGAGACGAAAGAACTGCTAATAAACGCTGAACAGGATATGGCAAGTTTTAAGGCAAAGACCGGAGCCTTAAAGCTTGATGCCCAGGCAAAGGCTGTTATATCAGCTATTTCAGGCATGAGGGCAAAGATTGCGGAAAAAGAGGTGCAACTCAGTGTTATGAAAACTTACTCTGCTCCTGACAACCCTGATCTTCAGAGGCTTGAAGCAGCGTTGCAGGCCTTGCGATCAGAATTAAAGAAACTTGAGACAGGGAAGGGAAAAGGATATGACCATCTGATGTCTACTGAAGGAATGCCGGAAGTGAGTATTGAGTATATAAGAAAGCTCCGGAATCTTAACTTTGCCGAAGAGTTATATAACCTCTTCCTGAAGCAGTATGAAGCAGCAAGACTTGATGAAGGAAGGGATCCGGTGATGATTCAGGTATTAGAGAAGGCAATCCCTCCGGAGAAACGGGTTGAACCTAAAAGAAGGCGCATGGTTATTCTTGCTGCTTTGGCAGGATTCCTGTTCTCCATTTTCCTGACGTTTCTCATGGAGTATATAGAGAAAGTTTCAAAAGACCCTGTACATAGAGTCAAGCTTGAAAGGTTAAAGAAAGCTTTATCGATAAAGTCCGGCAAGTGAAGGATACATTATGCTGAAACAGTTACTTCCTAAAGTCGCAATTCTTGTTGTCAACTGGAATAAAAAGACAGATGTTCTTAACCTGCTCAGTTCATTGCGGAGCTTTGACTGCGACCAATGCAAAACACTTGTTGTGGATAATGCCTCTACGGATGGTTCAGTAGAAGCTGTAAGAGAGGGGTATCCGGAAGTAACAGTAGTGCAAAACAAGGAAAACCTTGGTGGTACCGGCGGCTTTAATACCGGGCTTCGTTATATCCTGCAGGGGGATATGGGAGAGTTTGATTATATCTGGCTGCTTGATAACGATACCCAGGTCGAGCCCTCAACATTGAGAGAACTTCTTAAGGTTGCAGAGTCGGATTCCAAGATAGGGATTGCCGGCTCCAAGATAATGAATCCGGAGAGGCCCGGCTTTATTGTAGAGCTTGGTGCAAATATAGACTGGAAGCGAGGGATTTACAGGCCGTTGATGAAAAATATTCCTGACAGGAATGACTTGAAGGATTACTATGATGTTGGTTACGTTTCTGTCTGTTCAGCCCTGGTGAGAGTTGAAGCGGTCAGAAACATAGGGCTTATGGATAGCCGATACTTTATTATATGTGACGATATGGACTGGGGAATTACATTTAAACGCCACGGATATCGGGTTGTGGCCGTGAATCGATCGATTACTTTTCACCCGGCATACAGCGAAAAAGAAGGGTGGTCCCCTTCCAGTGCATATTATAAATTCAGAAACTTGTTGCTCATGTTCAGCAAGCATGCACAGAAATCCAACCGGATTCTATCATTATTTCATTGTATGCGAAGACCCATAAAGAAAGCTTGTTTTTTCTGGATTACCGGAAACCCCGAAATAGCAAAGGTTTATACATTACCTCTTATCGATTTTTTCCGTAACAAGTGGGGACGATATGATTATCAAATTGAACTGCCCCAGGATACCAGACGTTATATTCAAGATGTCTCAAACTATAAACGCTTTATAATAATACCGCCGGGCAACAGGGCATTAACTGAAAAGATAATTCAAAAAATTCGACATGAGGTGGAGAATCCCCATATCTGTTTGCTGATTGCAAAGGAGCGTATGTATCTGTTTTCAGACGTTGACGTGGAGGAGATCAAAGTTCTTGATGCGAGTAAAAAATTCGGATATTTCAGGACGTTAATTAGCCTTATAAGAGAAAAGTTTGACTTTGCGGTTACTTCTCCTGGGGGAGGAACGGGAACTTTTGGTAATGTAAACTATGCAGTAAAAAACGTCTATGCATTTGATGAAGACAGGAAGCTTTTTTTTGAATCGCGTATCCAGTCATGGAAACTTTTTTTATTGACCATTCTTGGTAATATAACTTCATTAATTGTATTTCCACTTGTCTTGATAGTCAGCCTCCGTTACAGGGTTAAGATTGTTAAGAACATATAATCTGGGTCAACCTCTTTATGATATTGTAAGATTAAAGCAGGGAGATTGAATCCTTACCGCTATAGGGACAAAGTTTTTTTATAAGAGGGAAAATACAGGGGTGACTGAATGAAAGTTGATTTTCTTATTGCCGGTGCTGGCTTTGCTGGTTGTACCTTAGCTGAAAGAATTGCCACACAATTTGATAAGAAAGTATTGCTGGTAGAAACTCGGAACCATATCGGCGGCAATACCTATGATTATTATAATGAAGACGGTCTTCTTATTCAGAAGTACGGCCCGCATATTTTTCATACTAATCTAAAAGACGTTTGGGATTATCTTTGCCGGTTTACTGAGTGGAATGGATATATTCACAGGGTAATCGCTGTGGTAAGGGGAAAGGAAGTTTATTTGCCCATTAATCTTGATACCATGGAGCGCCTTTATGACCGTAAGTTTACATCTGAAGAACTTGAGGAGTATTTTGAGCAACATAGGGTGAAACTCGATAAGATCAGAAATTCAAGGGATGTGGTTGTTTCACAAGTCGGGGAAGAGTTATATGACCTGTTCTTCAAAAACTATACAAAAAAGCAGTGGGGCATTTATCCTGATGAGCTCGACCCGGAAGTAACGAAACGGCTTCCTGTAAGGTTTAACCGGGACACCAGATATTTTACAGATGCGTATCAGGGCATACCAAAACATGGTTTCACAAGAATGTTTGAGAGGATGATAGATAATAAAAACATTCATCTGCTGCTGAAGACAGACTATAGGGAAATCATTGACTCGGTTGAGTATAACAAGCTTATTTACACAGGGCCCATTGATTATTACTTTGATTACATGTTTGGCAAATTACCATACAGGAGCCTTGACTTTAAATTTGAGACACTTGATATGGAGAAATATCAGAATGCAGGTGTTGTAAATTATCCCAATGATTATAATTATACAAGGATAACCGAATTTAAGCACTTTTATCTTCAACAGCACCAGAAGACGACAATTTGTTATGAGTATCCCCTGGCTGAAGGAGATCCATATTATCCCATTCCTAAACCCGAGTGCCGGGAGATTTATCAGAAGTACAGGAAGGAGGCCGATAAGTTAAGGTCAGTCTATTTTATAGGAAGACTTGCCCAGTATAAATATTTAAATATGGATCAGGTAGTTGCCGGGGCTTTAAAATTATTTGAGGAGTTAATTTAGAATAAAAGACAGATGACTGATAGAAAGAGAGAGAAGGTTGCAGCAGTTATTGTAACTTATAACAGGAAGAAACCATTGGATGAATGTCTCCATGCCGTGTTGAGGCAGTCATATCCTGTAGAAGCCGTATACATTATAGACAATGCATCCACAGACGGCACTCCTGAGTATCTGAGGGAGAAATGCTTTATTGAGAAAGCGTTGTCTCCTGAGGGTGCACCTGAGGAGGAGGTGAAGACACTTCCGTTGCCGCCCTTTCCGGATAAGACTGTCGAGATTCATTATGTCAGGATGCACGAAAATACAGGAGGTGCAGGCGGTTTTTATGAGGGCATTAAGAGGTGCTACGAGTCCGGGGTTGACTGGGTGTGGTTGATGGATGATGATGGTATTCCTGCAGAAGACCAGTTGGCAGAATTGCTGGATAAATCACTGAGGAACGATCTGCTTATGGCTGGTCCTATTGTAATAGATAAGAACCATGAGCAGACCCTGTCTTTCAGGCAAGGAGACATGGACGGTCTTGAGAATAGTGTTGATGCCCTTAAAGAATATGCAGTAAATGGAATTATATATAACTGTATGTTTCCTTTTAACGGGACCTTAATCTCGACAGGAGTGATCGAGAAGATTGGAAACATCAAAAAAGAGATGTTTATCTGGGGTGATGAAAAAGAGTATGTGATGAGGGCTGAATCAAATAATATAAGGATGGGAACCGTCATTACCGCTTTACATCGGCATCCTGCACGGATAGCGAACAGGGCAGAAGTATTGTTTGGTTTTTTGGGCAAAGTCAGTGTTAGAACAGATCCCAAGGCCCACATTTATTATAGAAATCTGGGGTATCAGCATAAAAAGTATTTCACTGTAAAAAAAAAGTTGAAGATTTTAATAAAATATACACTCTATTTTCTCATAAATTCAAGACTTAACATTAAAGGGCTTATAAAGTTTTACAGGTACTATTTTGACGGAGCAACTGACAGATTCCTTTTGCCCCCAAAGCGCAAGCAACCCTGAATTACGTCACAATGAATCTTTGTAGTACTTATCCGGTTTGTGTAACAGACTCTTGATAGGTTAAAATACGACTATATATGACTGATAAAAAGAGAGAAAGGGTTGCAGCAGTTATTGTGACTTATAACAGGAAGGAAGCACTGAATGACTGTCTCAATGCCGTGTTGAGACAGTCATACCCTGTAGAAGCCGTATACGTTATAGACAATGCATCCACAGACGGCACGCCGGAGTATTTGATGGAGAAGGGCTTTGTTGACAAAGCGTCAAGTCCTGATGTGGCGCCTGTGGAGGAAGTGAAGACACATCCGTTGCCGCCCTTTCCGGATAAGACTGTCGAGATTCATTATGTCAGGATGCACGAAAATACAGGAGGGGCAGGCGGTTTTTATGAGGGCATTAAGAGGTGCTACGAGTCCGGGGTTGACTGGGTGTGGTTGATGGATGATGATGGTATTCCTGCAGAAGACCAGTTGGCGGAATTGCTGGATAAATCAATAGAGAAGAAGTTGCTTTTCTCAGGCCCCCTTATAATAGATAAATCCAGGACGAATTCTTTGTCTTTTTGGCCTCCTTTCCTGAGAAAGGTCGAAAACTCAGTGGATAATGTTGTGCCATGTGCAGAAGATGGCGTTGTTTATGGCTGGGTAACCCCCTTCAACGGGACTCTTATTTCCAGGAAGGTTGTTGAGAAAATCGGGAATGTTAAGAAAGAGATGTTTATCTGGGGCGATGAGAGAGAGTATGAACTTAGAGCCAGGGCAAATAACATAGAGGTAGGTACGGTAGTTAGTGCTATACATTTGCACCCTGCACGAAAAGGGAAGAAGGTGGACATATTATTTGGTCTTTTTGGTAGAGTTGTTGTCCGGCCTGCCAGTAAAGCTAATATTTACTATAGAAACCTGGGATATATAATCGGGAACTATTATGGAAGAGCCGGACACGTAAAGAATATTATAAAGCACACGGTCTATTTCCTTATAAATTCAGGCTTTAATATTAAAGGACTTATGGATTTTTACAGATACTATATTGATGGTGCAACCGATAAGTATTACTTGCCGCCAAAACGTAAGTAATAGCAATACAAGATTGACTGAATGTATACTGAAGTCGTTATAGAACAAAGAGAAGATATCCTTTAAACCTTGATGTCAAGGAAACATGGCATGCGAAATACAGGTTGGGAAGTTTAGATGATCATTTCTTTTTGACCGGAATACCAGGGGGTGAATACCATTGACATGCAAGTGGATATTTTGTAATCGGGTATCGAAATCTCACTACATAGAATGAGAACATTTTAAATGATGAATACAAGCCGTTCTGACTATATAATAAGGCTTTTTGATGTTGCATCGATAACAAGAAAATTGTTGGTTATATTTATATTGTTACTGCCTCTGCAACGACTGCTCAAAAAGCTGTTTATCCAGAATAAGTTTCTTGTTAAATTTGTGTCTTACTCTGATGAAGTATCAACCTTGTTGATGTTTGCCATTTTATTTACCTTTATTGCGTTGAAGCCACGGGTTTACGTCTTTAGAATAATGGAACTTCCCACAACCAGGCCTCTTTTTCTGTTTATACTGGTAGCTTCTTTTTCCATGGTATACAATAGTGTATACGTATTCCAGGGGGTTTTTGGGATATATGATGTTATAAAGAATATTCTTGTTTTTTACGTATTTGCTACCCTGAGATGGCGGCGTGAAGAGTTCCTGTCATTTGTCTTCTGGATTAAGGTGATTGTAATTGTACTTGCTGTTACAGGAATAATCGGAGAGATTCTTGCAATTGGAGGCATAGACCCGAGGCTGAACCCACTTGTAAGAATGTACGGAGAACATAAAAAGAGATTGGGTCTGGACAGGGTGATCTCTATTACCGGAGCCGGGGGAGTGAATTACCTTGGACTGTATGCATTAATGGGACTTTTTCTGATTTATGCAACCACAAAAGGCAAACTGGAAAAGTTTTTAGGCATGTTCTCGGCTTTAGGTCTGATATTCCTTACCTTCTCAAGGCAGGCTTGGATGGGATTGTTTGCCATGATGGTGTTAACGAAAAGAAAATTAATATGGCCGGGACTTTTGATCGTTGCCGGTATTGCCCTGATGACGATTCCCTCAGTACAACGGTATACCCCGGATCAGTACTATAGGAGCTTTACGTATTTTGAAGCTTTCAGGATTTTTCTTGACCATCCTTTTTTTGGAGCTGGTCCCGGGATGTTTGGC
The DNA here is from genome assembly GCA_035873375.1 of Nitrospirota bacterium. Lineage (NCBI taxonomy): Bacteria > Pseudomonadati > Nitrospirota > Nitrospirota bacterium. The sequence goes on from JAYWMQ010000038.1 coordinate 25,790, forward strand.
GGGCTGGCATCTGTAATATTCCATTCCCCGTACTATGATGATTGGCCACGTTATTTTCTGGGTAAGATTTACAGTTTTGGAAGCTTGGATGCCTTCTGGCCGTCTATTTTTGCAGAAGTGGGAATCCTGGGATTTACGGCGTATCTGTATATATGGGTAGCTCTGTATCGCAAGCTTTCCCTGATCTCCGGGTGGTATAAATCGAATGGAGATACCCTGATGTATAACATAGGAACTGTGCTGAAGAATTATTCTGTTGCACTGGTAATAATGTGTTTTTTTACAGGGTTTAATAAACCGTTTGTAGTTTATACTTTTTTTGCCCTGTGTGGTATTTACTTGTCGTTGTTCTTGCAGCGTGAAGAAGATGGTTTAATAGTGACCAATGAGCAAGTCTGACAGCGCTTGTGCGGGCTGAGAAGAATCTCCCCGGACAGGGTTATGAATAAACAATATACAAGGAGGCTGTATTGAAAGCGGTAATTCTTGCAGCAGGAGCAGGTACAAGAATTGGCAATCAACTGCCAAAATGTCTAATGGAGCTACCCTCAGGTAAGACCATTATAGGAAACCAGATAGATATACTGAAAGAAAAGGGTATAAGAGAGATAGTAATTGTCGTTGGCTTCAAGAAGGATATTATAATGGAAAAGTATCCGGATGTTATTTACAAGTATAATCCTTTTTATCATATGACCAATACTTCAAAAAGCCTGATGATGGCACTGCAGAGTATTGATGTGGGAGATACTCTCTGGCTTAATGGCGATGTTTTTCTGGAATCAGCAGTAATAGACATTGTGTTAGCTGAAAGAGGCAATGTGATAGCTGTAAATAAGGCAAAATGTGATGATGAAGAGGTGAAATACAAGACTGGTAGTGATGATAGGATTATGGAAATATCAAAAAGTGTAGAGCATGCAGAAGGTGAGTCCGTTGGAGTAAACAAGATCGTTGCAGAAAGTTTTAACCCGTTTATGGAAAGCTTAAGCCAATGTAAGGACAGTGATTATTTTGAGAGGGGTATCGAGATCTGTATTTCTAAAGGAATGGATTTTTTCCCTGTTGATATTTCGAAGTGCAAGTGTGTTGAAATCGATTTCCAGGAAGATTTTGAAAAAGTGAAGGAATTTTTTGAGTAATAAATGACTTATGACCGAAAATATAAGGTTTCGTCAAGAAACTTAAGCATGAAAGGGCAATCAGAACTGTAATGTTGAATCTGGACAGGTTAAAGGCAGGGTTGAGTGAGAAACTTTTTTTAAGTCCAAATGCACGACGATTGACGAATTATATATACAGGGGGTTATTCAGAAGTGAAGGTAAGAATGTTAAGGAATACTGCAGGAAGAATAGTTCAAGGGCATTGGTCGGTTTATCCATATCACATGTACATTTCATGGAACATATAAGGGAACTGGTTGACGCTCTTAAGAGAGATGAGAAAATGTGTCCTGTTCTTTATACTACGACAAAACAGATACCAATGATGAAAGATAAAAAAACCGAAACATTTAAGTTTTTTTTATCCAGATATAACATTGCATACAACAAAGACCTCTTTGCTTACCCCTGGTTAAAAACTTCAAAGCTAAAGCTGTTTCTTGAACTTACGTTATCATCGTATGGCAGTGAACTGAGATGCCCCAAGGTTTTATATACCCACGGGATGGCCGGGTTGAATTTTACAAAGGACTTTAAATATGTACGGTATCTTCAAAGGTATAATGCTATTTTCCTGAATGGACCGTTGCATAAAAAAGCCCTGCTTACTGCTCAGGGATACTATGGTGTTAAGTTGCCACCAATGTTTGAGATTGGCTATCTGAGAGGAGACAGGCTCCTTAATATGGCAAGAACATTTAAAAGGAAACCCTTTCTTGATTCTCTTGGGCTTTCGGATGCTCCAACGGTTATGTATGCCCCAACGTGGGGGGATTTTTCTTCAACCACTGAATGGATAGATAAGGTTGTTGAAGTGTGTGGAGATATGGGGATTAATTTACTGCTCCGCCTTCATCCCATTGTACTGACACTAAAAGCTAAATGGAAGACCGGGGGTGTTGACTGGAACATGAAGCTTTATAATATTGAAAAAAAGTATCCTCATGTCAGGGTTGCAATGAGTCATGACATCGATGATATAATGCTGGTTTCAGATGTTATGATTACTGATGTGAGTGGAATGGCCCTTGAGTTTTTGACGATGGACAAGCCGGTTGTTTTCCTGCCGGCACCAAGATATTTTGAAATATATGGCACGGAAAGACCTGAAAAATGGTGCAGGCCGGATTATGAAATAGAAGATATGGATGGGTTGAAAAAAGACTTGAGGAAAGCGATAGAAGGAACCGGTTTCAAATTTCCCGTTGACGAACTGGTGTATAATAGAGGAAAGACACTTGATGTAATGGTACAGAGGATTGAAAATATCCTTCACAATGAATAGTGGAGTTGCAGGGGGGATGTAAGAGCCTTTTTTATAAACGCAACGGCTCTCTGAATTCTTTCGGATTATTTGGTTTTTTTATTAAGAGGTCAGAGGAACCGGGAACTTTGTAGAAAGAGGGAATTCATGGTTATGGAAAATCATGTAGTATGGCACGATGGAGCAGTAAAGAGGTCTGACAGAAACGCTTTAAATAATCACAGGAGTGGGCTTGTATGGTTTACCGGACTTTCTGCATGTGGAAAATCCACTATTGTACATAATGTCGAGAAGAAACTCTTCGTTCGGAGAATACGAACTTACGTTCTTGATGGTGATAATGTCCGCCACGGCCTGAATTCCAACCTTGGCTTCAGCCGTGAGGACCGCAAAGAAAACCTTCGTAGAATAGTTGAAGTTTCAAAGCTTTTTGCTGATGCCGGGATACTTGTGCTTGCTGCCTTTATCTCCCCTTACAGGGAAGACAGGGAGTATATCAGGCAAAGGTTTAATGATGATAACTTTTTAGAGATTTATGTGAAGTGTTCTGTGGAGGAGTGTGAGAGACGGGATCCCAAGGGTCAGTATAAGAAGGCAAGGGCTGGAATCATAAAGAACTATACAGGTATATCTGCTCCTTATGAGGAACCTGAAAATCCTGACATGGTTATTGATACAGAAAACTTTGACCTGGAAAGCTCGGTTTCCAAGGTAATCGAGCTTTTGGAAAAGAGTAACATCCTGTCCATTAAATAGTATCATTACTGTTCGGAAAAGAATATCGACATGCTTTTTATTGTTCATGTCCGTTTGAGTCATTCCTGATTAATTACATATGATGATATTTCTTGCATTACGATGATAAGAGAACATGTTACATAAACAACACAGGGTTTTTGGGGAGGAGTAGTATTTGATTAAAGAGGATGGCAGCATTAAAGGACCGGTTTTTGTTGTTGGTAATAGCCGTAGCGGTACCACAATGATGGGTCATATATTGCGTAATCATCCAATGATTTTTACCCTCCATCATGAAGTGCATTTTTTTGAACAGTTATGTGCATCGAGCGACTATAATCGTGTTCTGTCTTTTGAGGAGTCAGTGAAGCTGGCAGCACGACTTTTATGCATTAACCACGATAGCTATTGGACACAGGGAGACCCCGCCCGCTTTTCTGAAGAGGCTAAGACGGTTATACGTTCAATTCAGGACAGGTCAACAACACCTGTTGTTATATTCGAACAGTTTCTCCGGTATGTGGCTCAAAAAAACGGTAAGCCGATTCCCTGTGATCAGACCCCCCGTTATATCCTCTATATTGCTGATATACTGAGACTGTATCCGGATTCGCGTGTTATCAACATGATTCGTGATCCCCGACCTGTCTTGCTGTCTCAAAAAAACAAATGGAAACGACGATGGATGGGGTACAAGAACTTTCCTTTAAAAGAATCAATCCGCACTAAAATAAATTATCACCCGGTTACTATAAGCATGATCTGGAATGCATCAGTCCGTGCTGTAAACCCTTTTGCCGACCATCCAAGGGTTTTAGTGGTGAAGTTTGAAGACCTTCTGACAGATTCTGAGGCAGAGGTGAGGAGGATTTGTGATTTTCTTGGAGTGGACTTTTATAAGGAGATGCTCGATATTCCCCAGGGAGGTTCTTCGTTAAAGAAGTTTACTGCGAATAAAGGTATAGACGGCAGCAGGGTTGAGGCATGGCGAGAAGGTGGGCTCAATCAAACAGAAATATACCTTTGTCAGAAGATTACCGGCACGTTAATGAGAAAATACGGGTATAAGCCTGAACGTGTTAAGGTTAACCCCTTAACATTGCTTTGGTATCTTCTTTCGCTTCCGGTAAAGCTGGCAATGTCCTTTGTTCTTAACCTTAAGCGGATGAAGAGCATTCCGGAGGCTATCAAGAGAAGACTTTTATGATAAATCGTTTTTTTATTCCGGTGTGCTTATTGGTTTATCTGTTTCAAGCTTATAAAGAGCACCTGGAAAAATTCATTAACTCAATGAACATTCATTGATATAGTCCGAAACCTTTTGCACTTAACTGTGAAAGGCAGAGAGTTGATGAATCGTAAATCAAGGTATCGAAAATGAATTTTTTCAGCTACTCTTCATAGGCTTGAGGGGTATGATTTGATAAGTTGTTTGATGTGAGTATAAGAATGAGAATATATAAAACTAACTCGGGTTTTGAGGTGCAAAGACAATGAAAATAGTTGTTATTACAACGGATGAACCCTTTTATCTGCCCTTAACAATTCGAAAATTGCTCGAAAGTCCTGTGAGGGATGATATAAAGAAGATTGTCCTGTTGCCCCCCACGGCTAAAAAAAGAACATGGAAGACCCTTATCAGGGAGCAGCTGGGGTTTGGATATATATATTTTGTTTTCAGGAGCCTGCAATTTATAATCTTTAAAGTATTATCAAAAATGAACATGGAATTGAACAGGAGATATTATTCTGTTGAGGCGGTTGCAAGGGCTTATAAGGTTCCCTTGTCGAAAATAGATAATATAAACTCTGCTGAGGCGATAGAGAGTATCAAGGCCGACAGCCCTGACCTGATTGTTTCCCTGTCAGCAAGTCAGATATTCTCCAAAAAGGTGATTCGTCTTGCAAAATGGGCAACAATTAATGTTCACAATGCCCCGCTGCCTAAGTATCAGGGGATGCTGCCCAGTTTCTGGGTACTGTATCATGGTGAGAAAGAGACTGCAACAACCGTTCATCTTATGGATGAAACTATTGATACAGGTGATATTATTGTGCAGAAAAGAGTGACTATTTCGGACAATGAAACCCTTGACTCTTTGATTAAAAAGACCAAGCTTCTGACCGTAGATGCCCTGCTGGAGGCTTTTGGGTTATTTCCCGGGCATGATGGAAAACCACCAACAATACCGAACCTGCGTGAAGAGGCCACGTATTTCAGTTTTCCACAGAAGAAAGATATAAAAAAGTTCAGAAAGTCTGGAAGAAAGGTGCTATGGAAAGGCATATATTAACTGTTGATGTAGAGGATAATTTCACTTTCGATGAGTTGGCCAATGAAGAGGATTGGCCGAAATACGAGGGACAGGTAGTGGAAAACACCTTAAATATTCTCTCTTTACTCCGGCAATACAAAGCAGGGGCCACTTTTTTTGTGGTGGGCATGCTGGCTGAAAGGCACCCTGAACTCGTAAAATACATAATGGATGATGGTCATGAGATAGCATCGCACAGTTACCTGCACAAATCTCTGAGGAATGTTGCGATGGAGGATATAGAGGAGGATATAAGAAAGTCTTCCGATATCCTCTCTTCCCTGACAGGAGAGCAGGTGCTTGGTTTCAGGGCTATGGGATATACCATTCCACAGGATGAGATGACATTCTACAGTCTGCTGCAAAAACACGGCTATAAATACGATTCGAGTAAAAAAAAGAACTGGGAGGGCAATTGTCAGACGATACAGAAAGACCATTTATATCGTGTTTTCCCCTCTTCTGTTAACATATTTGGATTAAAGACCGTCTTTTCAGGAGGAACATATTTAAGGTTGCTCCCGGAATTCATTATAAACAAGGGGTTTTCCCAGTATAGTATGGCTGGGCAGCCTGTAATGCTGTATGTGCACCCCTGGGAGTTTAACAGGGATCAACCAAAAAGAAACGTCCGATTCAAGTATAAAATACTGCAATCCCCTTTGACTTTCAGCACAGAGAGAAAACTCAGAATCTTGCTTGAAAAGTATGAATTTGTATCAGTCAGGAAATACATAGGGGTTTAGGAAAATAGATATCTTGCAGATTAATAATTATCACTATATCAGGGGCGGTGCCGAACGGTATTATTTTGAGGTTACGCGGCTGCTTGAAGAGCACGGCCATAGAGTGCATTGTTTTTCTGTGAAGCATGAAAGCAATCTGGAGTCACCGTATTCAAAATATTTTGGCAGGCCGATGAGCTTTGATTCCGGACAGGGCGTGGTAACGAAACTTGGAACCGCGTTGAGAATGCTTTACTCTTTTGAGAATAATAAATTAATGAGGAGGCTGCTGTCTGATTATAAGGTTGATATAGCTCACGCCCATAATATTTACCACAGGGTCTGCCCTTCAGTGTTTGATGTCTTGAGAAAACATAAGATACCGGTTGTCATGACCCTTCATGATTATAAGCTTGGATGTTCAACATATAATTTTTACAGAGATAACCATATATGTACGGAATGCCTTACGGCTGGAAGGTACAGGGTAGTCAAAAACCGCTGTACAAAAGGGTCATTAACGCAGAGTCTGTTTCATTATCTGGAGGCGGAGGTTCACGGCCTGCTTGATATATACGGTAAAAATGTGACGTTTTTTATCTGTCCGAGTCTTTTTTCCCTAAAGAAACACGCAGAGATTGGAGTGGATGAAAAGAAATTAGTCCACATACCCAACTTTATAAATATTGCAGCTTACGAACCTGATTACGAAAGCCATGATTACATCCTCTTTGCCGGACGCCTCTCCGCAGAAAAAGGTATTCGTACATTACTTGATGCTGTAAGGGGAATTGATGTGCTGGTCAGGATTGTCGGAGAGGGACCAGGGGGAGATGAGTACAGGGCCTATGCGAAGGATAAAAAGATTAACAATGTTGTATTTGAGGGATACAAGACGGGTGAAGACCTCATAAATCTCTTCAGGAACGCTGCCTTTCTGGTGCTTCCTTCCGAGTGGTACGAAAATGCGCCGATGACCGTGCTTGAGGCGTTTGCCTATGGTAAGCCGGTTGTTGGCTCTGATATAGGTGGAATCCCTGAAATGGTGGTGGAGGGGAAGACCGGTCTGCTCTTTAAGCCCGGAGATTACAGGGAGTTAAGAGAAAAGATTAATTATCTTATCTCTATGCCGTCCATGATTGCCGGGATGGGCAGAGAGGCAAGAAAGAAGGCTGAAGAGGAGTACAATGCGGATGTTCATTATCAGAGGTTGATGGAGGTTTATGAAAGGGCCTGCGGGAAAAGGTAACCGATGAAGATTGCATATATTGTTCTTAAAGGAATGCCCCTTGGCGGCGGTATTGAGAAGTACACGGAGGAGCTCGGCTCAAGGCTTGTAGAAAAGGGACATGAAGTCATTGTGTACACAATGAGGCATTACGGGGCCAGAGACGGTGTATACAGGGGAATGAGAATAAAGACCGTTCCCACCCTGAAGAGCAGAAGTCTTGAGAAACTCACGGCTTCATTTCTGGCAGCCATTGAGCAATGTCTTGAGAAGGATGTGGATATCGTGCATTTTCATGCCTTTGGCCCTGCAATGTTCTGTTTTATTCCAAGACTTTTTGGCAGAAAGGTTGTGGTTCAGGGACACGGGCTTGAATGGAAGAGGTCGAAATTTGGCAGAATTGGAAGATTCTTTCTGAAATTGGCAGAACTTCCATCTGTGAGATTTCCCCATACTGTAACCGTGGTCTCCAAACAGCAAAAAAAGTACCTGATGGATACCTATGGCATAGAATCATTTTTTATCCCGCCGGGGGTTAATCCACCAAACATGGAGAAGCCGGACCTTATAAAAGAGTATGGACTTTGTGGAAATGATTACATTCTCTTTATGGCAAGGCTTGTAAGGGAGAAGGGCGCACATTATTTGATAGAGGCTTATAAGAGGCTTAACACGGATATGAAACTCGTTATTGCGGGTGATGCCAAACATGAAGAGCTTTATAAGTCAGAGCTTTACCGGATGGCAGAGGGAAATAAAAATATAATTTTTACATCTCTTGTAAGGGGTAAAATGCTTGATGAACTCCTTTCAAACAGTTATCTCTTTGTTTTACCTTCCGAGGTGGAGGGGTTGCCGATTGTCCTTCTTGAGGCAATGAGTTATGGTAACTGCTGTCTTGTCAGCAATATTCCTGAAAACATTGAGGTCCTGAATGATCTTGGATATACGTTCAGGAACAAGGATATTGATGACCTTTCGGCAAAGTTGCGCTATTTGATAGAGAACCGTAAGGCCGTGGAGATGGTAAAGGAGCGGGCAAAGAGTCATGTCCTTGAGACTTACCACTGGGACAGGATTACTGTGCAGTTTGAAGAGATTTACAGGAAACTCTTATAATCCCCGATTGAACGATTAGCTGAAGGAGAGTGCCTGAAAAATTTCATTTTCGATACCTCAATCTACAATTTATCAAGTTACTGCCTTTCACAGTTATGGACAAAAGGTTTTGGACTATATAAATAAATGTTCATCGAGTTAATGAAATTTTTCAGGTGCTTTCCTTCAGCTGGACACGGTTTATGGACACCCTCACACACACGGTTGAAACGGCATGTTACTTCCTCTTCAGGGCCTTCTCAACTGTCCTGATAGCGCAGAACTCACCGCACATGCTGCAGACCTCTGTTTCTGAAGGCGGGACCTCAGAGCGGTAACGCCTTACCTTTTCGGGATCAAGACTCAGCTCTATCTGACCGTTCCAGTCAAGGGCCTTTCTCCGGCGTGCCATTTCCCTGTTCCGCTCTATTGCCCCCGGTATACCCTTGGCAATATCTGCTGCATGGGCTGCAATTTTTGATGCTATTACGCCTTCTCTTACATCATCAATAGATGGCAGCCTGATATGTTCGGCAGGGGTGACATAGCAGAGGAAATCTGCCCCGGCTGATGCCGCAATTGCGCCACCAATGGCGGCAGTTATATGGTCATAACCCATGGCAATATCCGTTACGAGCGGACCGAGGACATAAAAAGGCGCCCCATTGCACAGTTCTTTTTCCATCCTTATATTAAGCTCAACCTGATTCAGTGGAACATGACCGGGCCCTTCAATCATACTCTGAACTCCGGCGTCCTGTGCCCTCTGGTGCAACTCTCCAAGTATGATAAGCTCCTGGACCTGTGCCCGGTCTGTGGCATCTGCAATGCAACCAGGCCTCATCCCATCACCAAGACTGAGAGTCATGTCATATTTTTTTGCAATATCGAGCAGCCTGTCATAATACTCATAGAGCGGGTTTTCCCTCTTGTTGTAAATCATCCATTCAATCAAAAAAGCACCACCGCGGCTTACTACATCAAGTATCCGGCCCTCGTTGCGCAGGTGTTTTACAGTATCAAGAGTAAGCCCTGAATGGACGGTGATGAAATCAACCCCCTCTTTGCCATGGTCTTCAATAACATTGAACAGGTCCTCCACGGTCATCTTTGCCATTGAGCCATAGACCTCTACTGTCCTTACAATCGCCTCATAAATAGGAACAGTTCCAATGGGTACAGGAGATTTTCTGAGCATCAAGCTCCTCATGTCCTTTATCGGTCCTCCTGTGGAAAGGTCCATAACTGCATCTGCACCGTAAGTGACGAGGGTGTCCAGCTTTTCCATCTCCTCTTCAAAAGAGATGCGGTCTTTTGATGTGCCGATATTTGCATTGATCTTTGTCTTGAGCCCTTTGCCTACTGCAACCGGTTCAATCTGGTGAATATTATTGCGAAGGATTACAGTAACACCCTCTGCAATGTCCCTGCTCAATATTTCAGGGGAGATGCTTTCCAGCTCAGCGCATCTCCTTACCTCCTCTGTTATTTCTCCGCTTTTTGCTGATTCTATTCTTGTCATAGTTTTTTAACCTCGGTTTTTCAGTGTTTACAGGAGCATTCCTTCAAGGGGACTGCTTGCAGTTGCATAAAGTTTTTTCGGAATTCTGCCTGCCTTATAGGCAAGTCTTCCTGCAATAACGGCATGTTTCATTGCCCTGGCCATTGCAACAGGGTCTTTGGCCCCGGCAATTCCTGTATTTATAAGAGCCGCATTACAGCCAAGCTCCATTGCAATTGTCGAGTCGGAAGCTGTTCCAACACCGGCATCAACAATTACAGGGGTATCAACGGTTTCGAGAATTATCTTTATATTGTATGGATTTCTTATACCGAGGCCGGAACCGATAGGCGCACCAAGGGGCATTACCGCAGCAGCTCCTGCATCGACGAGTCTCTTTGCAATGATCGGATCATCATTGGTGTAAGGGAAGACAATAAAGCCCTCTTTGGCAAGAATCTCGGTTGCCTTGAGGAGTCCGCAAACATCCGGAAAAAGTGTTTTTTCATCACCTATAACCTCAAGCTTGACCATGTCAGAGACCCCGGCCTCCCTTGCAAGACGCGAGTATCGCAGGGCATCCTCAACAGTGTAACAGCCTGCAGTATTGGGGAGAATTTTGTACCTCTTCGGGTCTATGTAGTCAAGTAGATTGGGTGATTTCCTGTCCAGAATATTTATTCTTCTGACTGCAACTGTGACAACGTCTGTGCCGGATTCTTCAACTGCCTTTGCTGTTTCCTCGAAATCCCTGTATTTGCCTGTTCCAACCCACAGCCTTGACTTAAACTCTACTCCCCGTATAATAAACCTGTCTTCCATAACATCCTCCTCCTACAAAACTTACAACCTCTACTGTATCACCATCATTCAGCAGAAAATTGCTGTAATCAGGCTTGCTTATAATCTTGAGATTTACTTCTACAGCAACCCCCGCCGAATGAATATCAAGCTCCTTCAGGAGGTCTTCCACACTCTTTATATCTCCGGTGATATATTCCTCTCCGTTTAAGCGTATTCTCATATTTAACTGAAGGATTGGAGCCTTGGATTCTTATTCCTCCATTCCTCCACATCTCCATCACTCCATGGTTTCTCAATCGTGATAAAAAAAACAAAAAAGCCGTATCCCTGGATGGAATACGGCTTCCATCCCTTTCCCTACGCCGGTATAACCCGGATCAGGTTCCATGGGTCCCCCGCACTGAATTTTTGCGGGGCTCTCAGGCTCATGCCTCCCCCAGGGACATCAGAAACTTATGTTCAGGTTGTTATTATGAATAAAGTATAGTTAATACAAATAATAAATGTCAAACAGACGATCGGCAGTTGACTTGCAGGCCGGTTTCAGGTTGATATATCAGTGGTCTTCTCAATAGAGTCTAATATCTCGACAATCACCCTGTTTGAAAGGAGCATCCCCCTTTCAGTCAGACGGATCCAGCCGTTTTTCTTCAGGATAAGGCCTTCCTGTTCAAGGTGATGGAGTAGTCCAGTGGAAGTTGATATTGTATCGGTGTTAAATCCCCTGTCTGTCCTGAGCTTTAAAAATATTTCCTCGTTGATCCTGTCGAGGTCTGTCAGTGCTATCTCTTCCACTGCTGCCCTGCCTTTTTCTTCCATAAGCCGGATATAATCCGAAATGTCAGCAGTGTTGCGCAGTCTGGTCTCCTGAACAAGTGCATGGGCTGAGACGCCGAATCCCAGATACTCTCCCCGCATCCAATAGTTCATATTATGTCTGCAATGAAAGCCTTTCAGGGAATAATTGGATATTTCATAATGTAAATAACCTTTTTCTGCAAGCAGGTCTGCTGTAAGTTCGTACATCGCAATTTTGTCATCATCAGCCGGAAGTATTACCTTTCCTTCAGATAACATGCATGAAAGTGGAGTGCCTCTTTCAACAGACAATTCATAGGCTGAAATATGAGGCGGGTTGTAGCTGAGCACCTGCTTTAAAGTATCTCTCAATCCTTCAGGGTCCTGTCCGGGTATGCCATATATGATGTCAACGGAGAAATTATCAAAATACCTGCTGGTCCATTCCATTGTATTCCGTGAGTCAGCCTCATCATGTACTCTTCCAAGGACGTTAAGCTCATCGGGGTTCAGGGATTGTATGCCTATGCTTAATCTGTTGATGCCTGTATTGCTCAGGGCTCTGACCTTGTGGAGATTAATTGTTCCGGGATTAACCTCGAGTGTTATCTCGGCACCATGGGAAATATGGAATTTTTGTTCAAGCTTATTTATAATTGCCTCTACCTCTGAAGGTGAAAGCAACGAAGGAGTTCCCCCGCCAATATAGATGGTCTCTACCTTACCGGCAAACGGGGTCATTTCTATTTCTTTCATTAATGCCTTCAAGTAGCGATCTTTAATGGGTTCATTAAAAGGAATAGAGTAAAAATCACAGTAATTGCACTTTTTTATACAGAAGGGGATATGAATATAGATTGCAGCGGACATATATTTATTATAGCCTAAGCAAGGTTGAAATAGAGTAGTATTGCAATAGTAAGACGGCAGGGCATCCCAAGGTTATACGTGTAGGGATGCCCTGCCGTATTTTTTTAAACATCAAATTTAAAAGTTATTTGCCTTCTATAAGCTTGATCAAGTCTTCAGCTTTTTGGTTGCCACTCAGCAGCCTGCCGTCAGGAAGGATGATGGCAGGTGTTCCCCTTATACCGAGTTTTTTAGCAAGCTCTATATTCTTGTCAATAGCATCTGTTGTGCACGTGGGTGCAGGAATGGTCTTCTTTTCATAGGCATCTTCAAGTAGCTTGATCGATTTCTCGCACACTATGCTCTTTGACTTGTTATAAGCATCAGGATGAATGCTTGTCAGTGGATACATTTTCAGATAAAAGGCTATGTCGGTTCTTTCTTTTACGATTTTCTTCATCTCCTGATGAAGTTTTGCACAGTAAGGTCAGTCGGGGTCATCAAAGACTATAACTTTATACTTTGCATCTGCTTTACCCAATAGCAAGGCATCATCGAGAGGTATCTGAGAAGTATCAATCCTGTTCATATCAGTCATTCTCTGCTGTGTCAGGTTGACCTTTGTCTTTACATCAACAATTGACCCCAGTACCAGATTTTTCCTTGAGGAGTCCATGTAAACAAGGACCTTTTTGTCTCCGACGTTGAGGCTGACTTCACAAAGTCCTTCAACTGGTGATTGTTGAACACCAACCACTTTTGCTTTCGGGTCAAAACCTTTCAGAACCTCGTAGGCCTCTTCTTTGGAGATATTACATTTGCCGGATGCCGCAAGGGAGGGTGTGGTAACACTGATGAACATCAGAAGCATCAACGAGGACAACAGGATAAAAAATTTAGTCATACAGACCTCCGTTCCAGATTTTTAATTATTATAGTAACACATTATGAAAAAAATATGAACATGTTGATATTGTAATTTCTAAGGCACTTTCTATATCATTTATATATTATGGTCACTGACATACGAAAGATAGGATTATTTAAAGACCTTGAAGAAGAGGAGCTAAAGGAGATCGAGCCTTACCTGAGGCCGTCTTCGTTTTCAAGGAAAGAGGTCATTTTTGCAGAGGGTGACCCCCCGGACTATCTTTACTTTGTGATGAAGGGAAAGGTCAAGATAACCAAGTTGTCTCAGGACGGCAAGGAGATAATTATAGAGATTATATCGCCCTTTGATTTCTTTGGCGGTGTTGCCGTTATGAGGGGATTTCCCTATCCCGCAAATGCAGTGGCAATGGAGAAGACCGAACTTTTAAAGGTCTCAAGGAAGGACCTCCTGAGAATACTGGACAGATTTCCATCCCTGATGTATTGCATGACCATGAACCTTGGCGACAGGATGAGAGGAGCCCATGAAACCCTTAAAAATATTGCCCTTGAGCGTGTTGAGGCAAGGATAGTCTCGTTACTCCTGAAACTGGCTGAAAACCTGGGCAGAGAGACAGATGAAGGTATCCTTATCGATATGCGGCTTTCCAGACAGGATATTGCTGATATGGTCGGCACAACAGTTGAGACTGCTATAAGGACAATGACCAGGTTCAGGAAAGCAGGGTTAATCAGGGAAGTGGATGGCAGGGTTTTAATAACAGACCCCAAGGGACTGAGCGCCTTAGGGTCTTAGGAATTATTAAAGTTTACCGCTGTTGCTAACCCTTTTCCTTTGCAAGCAGTGTTGCAAGCATGTTGTAGAAGAACAGAAAGATTGAAAAAACCTCGATCAAACCGCTAAGGAGAGTGAGGGTCCTGTAAATGCCGGCATCTGAATAGTATGTTCCCAGCGTATAAGAGATTGCAAGGCCGATAAGTCCTATGTTTGCCAGCCAGAATTGCACCTCAGCCATTGCCTTGCTCTTTAAAAGCCTTCCCGAGAATCTTGGCAGAATATGGTATCCCACCCCATAGATCATCATGGATACCCAGCCAAGCAGCATGAAGTGGGAGTGAACAAACCTGAGGGTAAGGAAATCAGGGTTTACAATCATTAAAATGCCTAAAACGGATGCAACGGCAAGATATACCAGGCTCATGACTATAAAGTTTGTTACAAATCTGTCCATAATGACCTCCTTTGCAGCGGGACTATCTGTTTTTTTCTGATCTTGTGGTTATTTTAAGCCTTTGTACTTATACTTTAATATAACCTGAGGATTCTTTCCATGATTCATGTCATAAGTGATTGATTTTTCGTATTGTAAGTTATATCATATTATTATCACTTAGTGACGTATATCCAGGGTGACCGGATGAAAAGACTTGTTGCAGCGTTGGTTTTGCCGTTTTTATTGTGCGCAACTGCATATGGAATGGTCTTCAACGAGAAGCGGATAAACGCCAGGAGGGTTACCATAATAATTGCCGATAATCTCAGACTTCCCAATATAACAGATGGAAAGATAGTATTCACGGACATTGGACAGAACAGGATAAGGAACCTCCGGAGGATTGATATTATAGTTGATAAGTATGGACAAACAGCGGGTGTCAGGCTTGTGTATGAAGATGATATCTCCGGCTTGAAGAGCCTCTACCTGCATAAAATAAAAGCCCTTCTGATTGAGCAAGAAAAGAAACCCATTATGAAGAGAGGTTTAATAATCAGAACCATTACTGCCGATGAACTTGCAAGCCCCTGGTAGATTCAGGAGCCTTTCAAGAGGGGACAATAAACAGGTCTGTATATCATAAGTTGCTCAATTCAGTTGTATTTTTCGTATAAATTTCAACGGGGAGGTTATATATGAGTACAGGAATAAAGAGAGTCCTTTATCTTGCCATGCTTGTTGTGCTTGCACTTTTCATCTCTTCTTGTGCATCAACAACGGCAGAGGTTCAACAGCAACCGACTGCTCCGACTGTTCAGCAGGCCCGGACTTATAACGGCCCGAAGGCGAGGATAACGGTTGCACGCATAAAGTGTAAGGCTGCGAAGTGTGCAGGCGCAATCGGTGATGGTTTGAGAGATATGCTCATCAGCGGACTTTTCAGGACAAACCGGTTTGTGGTTCTGGGGGGCAGGGAAGAACTCAAGGAGATAAAAGAAGAGATTGACCTTGCTCAGAGCGGGTATGTAAAAGAGAGCGGGGCTCCCCGGGCCGGAGGGTGGGAATCAGCTGATATTATAGTGCTTGGTTCCATAACAGCTTTTGAACCAAAGGCCGGCGGGATGGGTATCGGCGCCGGGGGGCTGTTGCCCGGTGTTTTGGGGGGTATCAGGTTTGGCAAAGACGATGCTTATATCTCCATGGACCTCAGGATTATCGATGTGAGAACAAGAAGGATTATAAACACTACAACTGTAGATGGAAAGGCGTCTTCTTTCAGGGTCGGGGGGCTCGGATTTGGCTGGGGTGGTGTTGGAATCCTTGGGGCAGGGCTGAGCGTGTATAAGAATACACCGATGGAGAAGGCCGTAAGGGTGATGATAGACAAGGCCGTGAATTTCATCTCATCCCATACACCTGAGAGCTATTACAGATATTAAGCCGGAAGAATTACAGGATCCTGGGATTGTTTATCCTACAACAGGTATTCTGCAAGGTTTATCCTGTATTTGTTGGGATCGAGGGTCTTGACGATGCTCTTGAGGTATTCGCCTGCGGGGTCTTTTTCCGTAAGGTCCGTGATAAAGCCAGCCGTTTTTTTGCCTGCACTGTCCACAATAATCATCACCCTTGGCCTGTCGGCAAAGAGGGGATTACATTCATAGACGAGTCCCATCTCTCGTGTATCAAGGAGTACCAGTGAGCCAACAGGATAGACCCCGACCATATTAACAAAGAATTTTGAGAGTATCGGGTCAAGTTGAGTGCCTGCGCGTTCCATCATTATACTGAGGGCCCTGTCCGGGGCAAGAGGCACCCTGGCATAAACCCTTGAAGAGGTCATTGCATCATACTGGTCTGCTATGGTGAGAACCCTTGAATAAAAATCGAGTCTGATGGGGTAGCGTACCTTTGGATAGCCGGAATAGTCATAGTTTAAATGATGTTCAAAGGCAACCACCGCACTTCGAATAGAGGTCCTGTCGATTCCTTTGAGTTTTAGTATTGTCCTGGCCCCCCAGTAAGGATGACGTTTGATTACCCGCCATTCCTCTTCAGTAAAGGCAGTTGGCTTGTTTAAAATTTCTTTCGGAATTTCCATCTTGCCGATATCATGGAAAAGGGCAACAAGTCCCAACTCTGTAAGGGCCTTGCGGCTAAGTCCGATCTTCTGGCCTATGGCGATTGAAAGAACACTGACATTGACTGAGTGGTGATAGGTGTATTCATCGTAGTCTTTTATAGCAGTCATTCCGATAAGAAGCTGTTCCTCTGAGAGTATAAGGTCGACCATTGATTCCACGACCCTCTTTGCCACTTTCATATTTACCTTCTCTCCGGCCTTCAGCTTGTTCATGACACCCTCTGTAAAGGATACGGCATTAAAATAGGTCTTCTTGACAATCCTTCTCTGGTCTATATCGCCATCTTCCTTTATCTTTTTCAACTTGTCAATTCTAATATTCTGGATGCTTTCAAGAGAAGTCTCCATAGCCTCATAGGGGGTGCTGGAATATGTAGCATTTATAAAGACCTTCAGAAAAGCCTTGAGGTCATCAATGCGAAGTTGTGATTCAAAGATTACCGTCCCCAGTTCTCTTTTTTGAAACTCCCGCAAGAGGTAGTCAAAATTCAGCATATACTCAAGTGGATACCTTACACGGGAATCATTTATATAGAAGAACTCACCAATAATATCAATCCTTAAACTACCTTCCGCCTCTGTCAGAGGGGTTAGAAGGTTCAGAAACTTTACTATGGCATCTATTACGGCAACATTATCGATATCGTGTAAATGACCGGTCCTCAGTACAACGCCAAGCTGATTTATTATGTTCTTCCCTGCTGTCCTGAGATCAACTTCTCTTTTTTTCATCCGTTATCCTCTTAATAGCGGTCTGGATGTTTTCCCGCAGAAGTTTGTTTTTCGAGTTCCGCAACTTCATAAGGATATCCAACGACTCTTCCGTGCCAATGATACCAAGGCCGTGTGCTGCCGCTGCCCTTATCTCGGTATTTTTTGCCCGTTTAAAGAGGGTTTTTCTCTTAAGGCTCCTGATTAGCAAGCTAATGACATCACTGTCTTTCCATTTGGCAAGGACTTCATAGAATTCCTTCTTTTCGTTATAATTTTTATCCCTGAAACTCTTGTCAGTTATCCTGTCAAGAATTATTTTTTTGGATACAGGTGTTCCTATAAGTCCTATTGCCCTGACAGCGGCAAGCCTTACCAATTCGTCAGTATCAGACAGGCAATCCTTTAGTACCGGCAAGACGCTTCCTGTACCCATTACACCAAGGGTACGTATCGCCTCTTTCTTCACCCTCCTGTCTGGGTGTCTGACAGCACGTGAGAGATACTCTACAGCTGATGTGTCACCAATCTGTCTTAGAATACATATAATATTTCTCACTACATACCATCTCCTGTCGTGAAGGCCTTTTGCAATGGAGGGTATATCTTTTTTGCCGAGTTCCGACAGTATGATTATGATAGCCTTGCGTGCCGGGGCATTTCTTAGTTCTCCCAGGATATGGATAAATGAAGGAATTGCCCTTTTGTCCAGCAGAGAGGCAAATTCATGCAGGAGTTCTTCATTGAACTCTACCCCTTCGTCGAGTATCTCTCCAAGAAGTTTGACGAATTTTGCTGAATTGATAAAGTTTTTCAGCTCTTTCAGGCAGACATCAGCATCTTTACCATAAATATCCTCTGCGGCGCTATGCTCTATTTTCTTTAATGTATAAACTGCTGCCTCCAGATTTCCAAGGTTTATTGCAAACTCCAGTGTAGAGCTTATAAAGCCTGTCAATTCCTTATATTCCCCCATACCTTCTGCATAAGACAACATCTCAAAGAGCAGATGTATCATGGTTATGCTCTTGTCAGGTGGGTCGTTCTCTATTTCCAGGATAATAGTCCCCAGATCTTCATCGGTAATGGGGACTACATTTAAAACCGATTCCTTTTCAAGGCCAAACGCATCTTCATAGGCATTTAGGATACCTTCGTTATTATTAGAGGCTTTTTTGGCTTTCTCAACAGCCCTTTCTTCATAGGTTTCATCTTCTAAAAGAATTGAATCATCAACAATATAATGTATGAACTGGAAATCTTTTTCCCACATAAGGGTTACTATATCATCGTCAAGGACCTCCCTTTCAAAGTCTACGGAAAGTATCCTTAAAAAGTCTTCCATTTCGTTTTTCGGAAGTCCTCTTTTAAAGGTCAGCTCCCGTATGCCATCCTTGAAAAAGAAGAGTGCGAGATTTTCTTCTTTTTCATCGCTGTGATATACAGCCTCGCCCTCAAGGAATATATCGTGCTGTTTGATTTTGAGGGATAGAGAGCCGGAAGAATCAAGAATTGTGGTCATCCTTGAGTATATGTTATTAATTGTCCTGGCATAGACGGGATTATTTTCCGGATAGATTCTGAGATTTTTTTTTGCCTTGATGAGTTCCTGAATAGTATCTTTTACGTCCTGTGAGAGGGTCATGATTATTATATGAATAGCTGTTTGCGCTCTTTAAGATAATTTCTTATGATTACTTGGGCGCTGTTTAGCCGCTGAAGCCTCATATTTCTCTTCCTTATTGCCTGAATATCGTTAAAGGGAAACTTTTCTCCCCGTATCTCTGTCTGTATATGCTGAATTTCCTGGTAGAGTTCTTTTATCAGTTCCATCTCAAGGGGTTTGAGAAAGATAGGATTCACAGTGGCATAGCCTTCAGCTATATCCCATGAAATGGCCTTTATGCTTTTTCCTCTAATTCCCTTCATCTGGAGCCTTCTTTTTCGAGAAGATTTTTGAGATTATTATACCGGTTTCATAAAGAAGAATAATAGGAACAGCCATAAGGGTCTGGTTAAAGGCATCCGGTGTGGGTGTCAAGACGGCTGCAAGGACAAAAGCCAGAAGAACGGCATATTTTCTGTTTTTTGCGAGTGTCTTTGGTGTTACTACGCCAGCCCTTGTGAGAAACAGAATTACTATCGGCAGCTCAAATACAGCACCAAAGGAAAGGAGGAATTTCAGACAGAAATCAACATAGCTGCCCACGGAAATCATTGGTGTCAGGGATGCCGTCTTGTAAGTCAGGAGAAACCCCATGGCAAAGGGCAGGATAATAGTGAAGCAGAAGAGGGCTCCTATAAGAAACAGCATTGTTCCGGCCACTACAAAGGGTCCAACATACTTCTTTTCTGAAGGCATGAGTCCCGGGACGATAAACTTCCACAGTTGATACAGGGCTACCGGTAACGCAAGTACGATACCGGCAACCATGGCCACCTTTATATTCATCCAGAATGCCTCTGCCGGTGCGAGAAAAACAAGTTTTTGAATAGGTGAATCTTTAGTTATGAACTCTATGTAAGGTGAAGTAGTCTTTAAATGCAGATCTGACCTTAGAGGAAGTGTCAGGAGTCTGAATAGTTGCTCCGAAAAGTTAAAGGATAAGCCAAAACCAATCAGTACGGCAACAAAGGATTTTATCAGCCGCTGTCTTAATTCAGTGAGATGCTCTGTAAAGGGGAGTTTTTCCTCAGCCATCTACTCCGCTTTCCTCCCCGCTTCTTCCCCCGCATCTCCTGAAGTTCCTGTATCTGCTTTATCATCTGTTTTTTCTGCTAAAGGTGAGTGGTCGTCTTTCTTTTCTTTTGCTGTTTTCCCTGAGATATCTACTCTTTGAAATGTATCCGACAGTCCTTCACGGAGGGGATCCTGGACCTCTTTCACCTCTGTGTCTATCTGATCTTTAATTCCGTTAATGGCCTTTTTTAGCTCAGCCACACCTTTGCCGAGTGAACGGGCAAGTTCGGGCAGCTTTTGCGGTCCAAAGACGATCAGGACAACTGCAAAAATGACTATAAGTTCCTGCATTCCTAAATCAAACATATCTTACTCCAGCCTTATACTCACGTATACATATCCTCTGTTCCTCTTCACAAGCAACAGGACGGTGTCTCCCTTGTCAAGTTCCTTGATCACAGAGGCCATCTCCTCTGTTGATGTAACCCTCTTGCGATTGACCTCTAATATAACATCACCTTTCTGAATATTCTGTCTTTCAGCCGGGCTGTTGTCAATAACACCAAGGATGAGTACAGCACCGCCGTCCCTGATTCCCAACTGTTCTGCAATAGCAGGATGCATGGTTTTAGTCCTTAACCCAAGTATCTTCTCAATAACAAGTTCCGGGGTTTCAATACCCTTGCCCAGCTTCTCAATAATAACATTTAGATCGAGTTCCTTGCCTTCCCGGAAGATTTTCAAATTGACACTAGTTCCAACGGGAGTTGAAGCAACAAGTCTTGGAAGCTCGTGCATGTCTTCTATCTTTTTACCATTATACCCGACTATGATGTCACCTCGCTGTATTCCTGCCCTGTCAGCAGGTGAATCTTTTGTAACATCGGTTACCAGAGCCCCGTGTCTGTCCCTGAGTCCAAAACTCTCGGCGATCTCCGGCGTAACCTTCTGAACGGTAACACCAAGCCAGCCCCTTTCAACAAATCCCTTTTCTTTGAGGGAAAACAGGATATCTTTTGCAAGGTTAATCGGAATTGCGAAGCCGATCCCTATGTTGCCCCCTGACGTGGAGAATATAGCACTGCTGATACCTACAACCTCGGCGTTGAGATTAAAGAGGGGGCCTCCCGAGTTACCGGGGTTTATGGCTGCATCCGTCTGGATGAAATCATCGTAGGGCCCGGAGCCTAATACCCTGCCCTTGGCACTCACAATGCCTGCAGTTACTGTGTGCCCGAGGCCAAAGGGGTTTCCTATGGCAATAATCCAGTCGCCCACCTCAAGGGCGTCTGAATCCCCTAACGGGGCAACCGGAAGAGGTCTGTCAGCCTCCACCTTGATAAGGGCTATATCAGTCTTCTGGTCCCTTCCCACAACGGTTGCCTTGTATTCGGTCTCATCCCAGAGTCTTACCCTTATATCCTCTGCCTTGTCTATGACATGGTTATTGGTCAGTATATAGCCCTCTTCATCAATAATAAAGCCTGAACCAAGGGACTGTCTCCTTAATTTCTTTTCCTCATCACGATAAGGGGTTCCGGGCAGGAAGGGAAAGGGCTTTGTTTTTTCCTTGATTATCTGCGTGGTACTGATGTTTACTACACTCTTTGCCCTTAATTTGACGATACCCGAGAATGTTTCAGGGACAGGTGAGGCAGAGGCGAGGCTGAACATCATCAAGATTATTGCTGTTACAGCAAGGGAAAGTCTTTTTTTCATGTTTTTTCCTCTTCGTAATAGATCCGTTTCACCTTTACCTGATCCAGTGGAAAAAGGCTTAGTGTCAGGAATATCCTGAGTTCAGGGGTCCTGTTTTTGAAATCATAACCAACCCCCAGAGCCGCATAAGAATTTGAGGCAATCTTGACCCTGTAACCCATCTTGCCTTCCACCAAGTCTATGTGTTCAGAGAAATGACTCTTTTTAACGATTAGTTCACTTAATATGTTAAAGCTATGGGCAGCTGCAAGGTCAAGACCGAGTCTCAGTTCCACCTCGTCTTCCATGGAGGAACTGGTAGACTTGAAGTAAAAGAGATTTCCATGTCCCCGGAATGGCCCCACACGCTTGCTTATAAGCAGGGCTCCACCAACATGGCCAAGCGTAGAAAAAGTCTCTTTACCCGGGATCGAAAATCCTACTAAATAGGAGATAGACGGACCAAGGCGTTTCTCGGATAAGATATTGTATTTGTAACCTATGCTCGTATCACCGATACCCCCTGTGCCTCGATAGTTGAAGATAAAGGGGATGCTTGTCAGTATTTCGATCTTGTCTGTCAATCCATATGATGCGTTTATGAATAATCTGTAAAAGTTGGGCTCGATTGACCGCTCGAGGGAGAACATGATGCCGGGCTTGTCTTTTTCAATTGTATAGGCACTCAGGGTTGAGAAGGTGCCGTAGGGTTGTACAGGTTGAAACCCTTTTGTATCAAAGGCGGCTGAAGAGTCGACATCCGTCAGGGCCAGGAGAAGGATGATCAGGAGGGTTATCTTCTTCATTACTAAAAATAGCAGAAACCCGGATACTGTGTCAACGAAAGGGCCATATCCTGTTCTCGTATTTCGGGCAGTTATGATATTATAAACATTGCATTTTTGATATTAACGTCAGGGAGGATAAAGTTGGAGAAATATGAACCTGGGAAGGTAGAACTCAAGTGGCAGGCCTACTGGGAGGAAAGAGGCATTTTCAACTCCGTTGTTGATGAGAAGAAAGAGAAGTTTTACTGTCTCGAGATGTTCCCGTATCCATCGGGCAGGATTCATATGGGGCATGTGCGAAATTACGCAATAGGTGATGTCATTGCAAGATACAAGAGGATGAAGGGATTTAATGTGCTGCATCCGATGGGATGGGATGCCTTTGGCCTGCCCGCGGAAAATGCCGCCATAACCCACGGTCTTCACCCTGCAAAATGGACGTATGAAAATATAGAGTACATGAAGACCCAGCTTAAGCGGATGGGATTCAGCTATGACTGGTCTCGGGAGCTGACCACCTGCAGCCCTGAATATTATAAGTGGAACCAGTGGTTTTTCCTGAAGATGTTTGAAAGGGGGCTTGCCTACAGAAAGGCGTCCTTTGTTAACTGGTGTCCTTCCTGTGTGACGGTGCTTGCAAATGAGCAGGTTATTGATGACAGGTGCTGGAGGTGTGACAGTGAGGTGGTTCAGAAAGAACTGGAGCAGTGGTTTCTTAAAATTACCGCATATGCAGAAGAGCTGCTTGAGGGCTGTGATGAGCTCGTTGATGGATGGCCTGAACATGTCCTGGCAATGCAGCGCAACTGGATAGGCAGGAGCGAGGGGGTTGAGATGGACTTTCCCCTCGCTGAAGGGGAGGGCGCTATAAAAATATACACCACGAGACCTGATACCCTCTGGGGCGCTACCTTTCTCTGTCTCGCACCTACGCATCCCCTTGCGGTGTCACTTGTGAGAGACCGGGCCGGACTTGATTTTATAAGGTCAAAATATGGGGTGATGGAGGAAAAACATGGTCTTTTTACAGGCCAACATGCCATCAACCCCGTAAACGGCGAAAGGATTCCCATCTATATTGCCAACTTTGTCCTGACAGAGTATGGCACAGGCGCCATAATGTCAGTACCGGCCCATGATCAGCGGGATTTTGAATTTGCACAGCAATACGGGCTTCCGGTCAGGGTGGTTATTGTCCCTCGGAATGGGGAGCTTGAAGAGCCCATACAGCAGGCATACGAGGGTGAAGGAATCCTCATAAATTCAGGACAGTTTTCGGGTATGAAGAGCAAGGATGCCATAAAGGAGATTTCAGGATACATTGAGGAAAAAGGCCTGGGCAGGAGGGTTGTTAATTACCGTCTGCGGGACTGGGGGGTGTCAAGGCAGAGATACTGGGGGACGCCGATACCGATTATTTACTGTGATAAATGCGGTACAGTCCCTATGCCGGAAGAGGACCTGCCGGTAGTGCTGCCCGAGGATGTGAAGTTGACGGCTACAGGGACTTCTCCGCTGCAGGCCTCAGAGGATTTTATCAGGACGGAATGCCCTGCCTGCGGCGCAACTGCCCGGCGGGAAACCGACACCATGGATACATTTGTTGATTCATCCTGGTATTTCCTGAGATATTGCTCAGGAAAGGACGAAGAACCCCTAAATAAGGAAAATATAGCCTACTGGATGCCTGTTGACCAGTATATCGGCGGGGTGGAGCATGCCGTGCTGCACCTTCTGTATTCGCGGTTTTTCACAAGGGTTTTAAGGGATTCGGGCATAGTCGCGGTTAACGAGCCTTTCACTAATCTTTTGACCCAGGGGATGGTTTGCAAGGAGACCCTCAAGTGCCCTGAGCATGGATGGCTCTTTCCCCATGAGGTCAATGACGGCAGGTGTATAAAGTGCGGACTGCGGATTGAGCGGGGCAGGGTGGAGAAGATGTCAAAGTCAAAGAAGAATGTAGTTGATCCGGATTACCTTATAAAAAGATACGGCTCTGATACGTCAAGGCTCTTTATCCTCTTTGCCGCCCCACCGGACAAGGACCTGGAATGGTCGGATAAGGGGATAGAGGGAGCCTACAGGTTTTTAGGCAGAATCTGGACACTTGTAAGCAGGGATGCAAAAAAAATAAAGGCTGCAAAGAGCCAGGAAGTTAGCCTTATACATAACAACCTGCAACCCGCAACCCGCAACTCGCAACTATTCCGTAAGACCCATCAGACAATCAAAAAAGTAACCACAGACATAGAAAAAAGACTCCAGTTCAATACCGCCATAGCTTCAATGATGGAGCTCTTTAACGAGGTATCCGCCTTTACCCCTGAGACTGACAATGACTGGGCTGTTCTCAGATTCAGTATTAAAAATATACTTTTAATGTTGAGCCCCTTCACTCCTCATCTGGCTGAAGAATTATGGGAGGTCATGGGTGAGAGGCGGAGCATACTTGAGCATGATTGGCCTGAGTGGGATGAAGATGCGACAAGGGAAGAGGAGATAGAGCTGGTTATCCAGGTCAACGGGAAGGTGAGGGCAAAGACAATGGCGCCTGCGGGTCTTGATGATGAAAGGATAAGGGAGATGGCCCTTGGTGAGCCGAAGATAAAGAAGCTGATAGAGGGCAGGACGGTCAGGAAGGTTATCGTGGTAAAGGGAAAACTGGTGAATATAGTTGTTGCCTGAAACAAGTGGTTAGTGGATGAAAGACATGGAATATATGCAATTAGCCCTTGAGGAGGCCCGAAAGGCCTTTGAGCTGGATGAGGTGCCGGTTGGTGCCTTGGTGGTCAAAGGGGGTATAATCCTTTCAAGGACACATAACCTGATGGAGGCCCTCCAGGACCCGACTGCACATGCAGAGGTCCTTGCAATCAAGGAGGCTGCAGACAAGCTTGAGAGCTGGAGGCTTGAAGGGGCTACCCTCTATGTCACAAAAGAGCCCTGTCCCATGTGTGCCGGCGCGATTGTAAACGCGAGGCTCTCCAGGGTTGTATACGGCTGCAGGGATGACAGGGGCGGGGCTGTGGACAGCCTCTATCATATCCTGTCGGATAAGAGGCTTAACCATCAGACAGAGGTAGTCTCAGAAGTACTGTCAGAGGAGTCGGCAGGGCTCTTGAGGAGTTTCTTCAGGGGCAAGAGGAAAAGAGCCATGGAGTTATGATCGCTAAATCTGTGTGAATCTGCGTAATCTGCGGCTTAAATAAAGTCTTTGTTTGTTTTTTAACAAGGAGAGGTGGCCGAGTGGTTGAAGGCGGCGGTCTCGAAAACCGTTGTGGGGGCGACTCCACCGGGGGTTCGAATCCCCCCCTCTCCGCCATTTAAATGTTCCATCGCCGCCCTGAGCCTCTCTTCAGTTATCTTCCTGAAGACATCCATAAGCGATATTTTTCTATGCAGTTTCCAGGGGAGGTTCTTCATTGTCATTCATACCGGCATTGCTGTCCGGTATGCTGTATTCTTCCGCCGCCCACGTCCCAAGATCAATCACCTTGCACCTTTCCGAGCAGAAAGGTCTGCATGGATTTTCCTCCCATGTGGTGATGGTTTTGCATATTGGACACCTGATTTTCATATCTTTTCTTCCTTTTTTGTTTTTGGATTTAATTTAGTTACAGTTATTTTTTCACCTAATTTTTTTAAAAGTAGTCCGGAGGCCATACCGTTAATCATACCTGTTATTATACCAAGAAATAGTATCAGAGGTGCAACGAAGAGTATGGCCTCCATGCGGCGGATGAAGAGCAGATAGGCAAGGCTGAGCTGTGTAAGGTTATGTGCCATTGCCCCGATAAGGCCGATTCCCACGGGGCTGAATATGCCTGAAAAGAGGGAGTATGCCCCGCCCATGATTAATGTGCTTGCAACACCTCCGCCAAGGCTCAGGACAAAGCCTGGACCTAAAAAACTCCCTGTAAAGAGAGAGACTATAAGTATGCGTATCAGGGTTATTGTCATGGCTACCCTGAGGCCGTACAGGATGAGGGCCGTCAGTGTTATGATATTTGCAAAGCCGAACCTCAACCAGGGCACAGGGGCCGGGATCATTCTTTCAAGGCCATGGAGTCCGATCGCATATGCTGCAAGTATTGCTATCCTTAATCTATCCTGAGATTGCATCGACCTCTCCCATCGTATCCCCCCCGATTGTAACCACCACCCTGTTGGGAAGACATATAATTGCCCCCCTCTCTATCCAGCCCTGACGGATACAGAGCTTATTCGGGCAGGGTGAGTCCGTTATACGTATCTTTCCCGCTTTTACCTCGATCCTGGTAACGCCAACCGGACCGTGAACCTCAACAGTTTTGTCTTCATTAAGGGAGAGCCTGTAAATGAGTTTTCCATTGACCTCAATAGTTGCTGTATTACCGGATAAGGCAAGCCCTTTGACAAGGAATAGCCCTGAAAGTGAAAGTAGTATGAGTGCAACGAATAAGGCCCAGTCGTATATTGTGATCTCCTTAAAGGTTTCTTTTAATAAACTCAATCCTGCCTCACAAATAGTTGCGGGTTGCGAGTTACGGGGTACAACAAGTTGCGGGTTGCGGGTTGCGGGTTGCGAGTTAAATTCCATGTATAATCAATTGGCTTCATTTGTTTTTATTCGTTTCCATTCGTGGCTTGAGGGTTATTTTGTTTTTCAGTGTATCAGTCATATGTATTTTACCCGTTTTATCAATCATTAATGCATCATAACCAAGGGTGCCGGCTATTTTAAGACCTTTATCAATGCCTGATATGAACAGGGCTGTTGCAAGGGAGTCAGTATATACTCCGAGTGGACCCACAATAGTTACACCCATAACCCCTCCGGCAGGATAGCCGGTCTTGGGGTCAATGAGATGGTGATACCTTTTGCCGGTTTCGATAAAAAACCTCTCATAATCCCCGGATGTGGATATTGCCATATCCCTGAGTTCAAGGGTTGCAATTATGTCGTCCATGCTTTGTCCCCTTGGATCTCTTATCCCCACCCTCCACGGTGTTCCACCGGGTTTTAACCCGTATGCCCTGATGTCTCCGGCCACAGCAACAAGGGCTGCCTTTATCCCCTCTGATTTCAGTATCTCTATGGCCCTGTCAGCAGCATATCCCTTGGCTATTCCCCCGGCATCAACGGTCATTCCCTTCCTCTTGAGAAATGCGGTCTGTTTATCCTGGTTGAGCATTAAGTCCCTGAAGTTTACAAGGGGGAGTTTCTCCCTGATCAGTGCGTCGGAAGGCCGGATTTTTTTATGAAAGTCATAGAGGTTTACTACCACCCCGACTGTCATGTCAAAGGCCCCGCCTGTTTCTGTTGATACCTCCGTTGCCCTTTCAAGCAGTGTATAGGTATCAGGGGATAGTGCTACAGGTGAAATACCGGCATTGCGGTTAATTGCCGATATCTCGCTGTCAGGGGAGAAGAAGTTGATCAGTTTCCCGATGCGCTTTATCTCTGCAAAGGCCTTGTCCATGGCATTCCCGGCCTTTTTCTCAGAGTCGGATACCACGGTTATTGTAACTATGGTATCCAGAAGGAACTCTGATTTCCTGTATGTCTCATCCTTCCTCCAATTACAGGAGAAAGTGGAAAGTATAAGTGCCAGATTAAGGGCCAGAAATAATAAACGTTTCATCTTTTCACTCCTTTCCGGGTTTTCAGATTACCTTAAGCCGTAACCCCCCGGCTCTGAAATTCTGTCACTCCTTCCAGTACCTTTTTTAAGAAAAATCCGGTATAGGACCCTTCGTTGCGGCATACATCCTCAGGAGTGCCGGCGGCTACGAGATAGCCCCCGTCCTCTCCTCCTTCAGGCCCGAGGTCTATTATATAATCAGCGCATTTTATAACATCGAGGTTATGTTCAATGACAACAACGGTATTTCCCTTTTCCACCAGGCTGTTCAGTACATTAAGGAGACGCTCTATATCAACAAAGTGCAGGCCTGTGGTTGGCTCGTCAAGTATGTAAAGGGTGTCGCCCCGGGACCTTTTGCTGAGCTCTTTTGCAAGTCTCACCCTCTGAGCCTCTCCCCCGGAGAGTGTGGTTGCGGGTTGTCCAAGTTTGATATATCCGAGTCCGACATCCACCAGAACCTGCAGTTTTTCTCTCAGCAGAGGTATTTTGGAGAAGAAGTCATATGCCTCGGTAATGGTCATTTCGAGGACTTCGGATATGCTCTTGTCCTTAAACCTGATTGCCAGGGTTTCACGGTTATACCTCATTCCCTTGCACTCGTCGCAAGGGACATAAACATCAGGCAGAAAATGCATCTCCACCTTTTTGTACCCCTCGCCCTTACAGTTCTCACATCTTCCGCCCTGTACATTAAAACTGAACCTTGAGGGAGAGTAACCCCGTACCCGTGCATCCTGAACCCTTGAAAAAAGATCCCGGATATGAGTGAAGATACCCGTATATGTTGCGGGATTAGACCTGGGAGTACGGCCCAGGGGTTTTTGATCAACGCATATGACCCTTGAGAGTTTCTCTGTACCCTTTATTGACCTGAATCTGCCGGGGTTGACCCTGCTGCCGTAAAGTTCCTTTAAAAGGGCCTTGTAAAGTATATCGAGGACAAGCGTGCTCTTGCCTGAGCCTGACACCCCGGTACAACAGACAAAGACACCGAGGGGAATCTTTATGTTAAGACCTTTCAGGTTGTGTTCCGTAATGCCTGTAATCTTTATGCATTCCTTTGGTCTCCTCCTCTGAGAAGGTAAAGGTATGGTTTTTCTGCCGGAAAGATACTGTCCTGTGGGTGAAGATTCCATCTCCTGGATCTCCTGAGGTGTGCCTTCCGCCACTATCCATCCGCCTGATCTCCCGCCGCCGGGGCCAAGGTCTACCACATAATCGGCCCACATGATTGTATCTGCATCATGTTCCACGATTATAACCGTGTTTTCAGCATCCCTGATCCCGGAAAGGGTCTCGAGGAGCTTCCTGCAATCCCTTGGGTGGAGTCCGATGCTTGGCTCGTCAAGTACATAGAGTACTCCGGTAAGAGATGAGCCGAGTTGGGTGGACAGCCTGATCCTTTGTGCCTCACCGCCTGAGAGTGTTGCAGCAGGTCTGTCCAGGGTAAGATAATCAAGCCCCACCCAACGGAGAAAATGCAGCCTGTCCCTGGCCTCTTTTATTATACGTCCTGCAATTATCCCCTCCCTTTCAGAGAGGGAGAGATTATCTATAAATTCAAGAGCCTTCTTTACAGGAAGCCTGGAGAATTCTCCAATATTAATGCCCTGGAGTTTAATGCCGAGTGCCTCCTTCTTTAACCTTAATCCGCCACATTCCTTGCAGGGTATCAGTTCGTCAGACTCTGATGTCTCCTCAATGAGGTTTTCATATCCGAGGCCGTGACATAGTGGACAGGCCCCGAGGGTGCTGTTGAATGAGAAGAACATGGGGGTAATTTCCGGATAGCTTAACCCGCACTTTATACATGCAAGGGTCCTGCTGAAGAGGATGTCCTCGTTCCGGTCTATGAGGTTGATAATCACCGTGTCTGAAAAATTCAGGGCGCTTTCAATGGCGGATTTCAGTTGTCGTTCAATTCCCGGCTTAACTATTAATCTGTCAACAACCATCTCTATTGTGTGCCGTTTATGTTTCTTTAATGCTATATCTCCTGTCAGATCAATCATCTCACCGTCAATTCTTGCCCGTACAAAACCCTCCCGCCTCATCTGCTGAAGCTCCTTCCTGTATTCACCCTTACGCTCTCTCACTATTGGTGAAAGGATTTGAAGCCTGGTTCCTGACGGCATCTGCAGAACTGAAAGGAGTATGTTTTCTGCGTCCTGAACCGTGATGGGACTGCCGCAGTTGTAGCAGTATGGTTTTCCGATCCTTGTATACAGCACCCGCATATAATCGTATATTTCAGTTATTGTTCCGAGGGTGGACCTTGGAGACCTTGAGACGGTTTTCTGCTCAATCGCCACAGAGGGAGAGAGTCCTTCAATGTAATCAACGTCAGGCTTTTGCAGTTCGCCGATAAACTGCCTGGCATAGGATGAAAGGCTCTGGACATAACGGCGCTGGCCTTCGGCATAGATTGTATCTATGGCAAGGGAAGATTTTCCTGAGCCCGAGGGGCCTGTTATAACAATTATCCTGTTTCTCGGTATTTTCAGGTCTATGTTCTTTAGATTATGCTCTCTTGCACCCTTTATAACAATAAAATCTTGCATACGTGACATGGTGATGGACATGTAATCAATTAATATAACTCAAAAAGGGGACGGGTTGCAATGCGGGCCGTAATTTTGCAAGGTTATTGGACATAGTAAAGAGTTTTGTATCCGGGAGTCTTAA
>JAYWMQ010000039.1 GCA_035873375.1 Nitrospirota bacterium
CAATACTGAAACAAGTTCAGCACATGGTTCAGAGCCTGCCCTGAATTTAGTTCAGGGGTGACAAAACAAGAGTTTACACAACAAGTTCTTAAGTGGTTGATTTTGACGAATATGTCTCTCTGAATAGTTGCCGGGTTAATATCAACAAGATTTGATATACTTCTGTGTTATACTTAAAATAATAATAACGATAAAAGGAAAAGCAATGTTAATTACAGACGAGTACAGAAGACAGCATGAAGAAATACTGGAACTGGTAAATAAACTGTCCGGGTACCTCAACGAACAGAAACTGAAAAATGATGCACAGGAAGCAAGAAAGATTTTATCGAAATTATCAGGAGCGCTAAAAGTACATCTTGCAATGGAGGATAATTCATTATATCCAAGACTTCTGGCAAGCAACGACGATAAAATCAGGAAGATAGCAAAGCAATTTATTGAAGAAATAGGCGGTATTGCACCAGTCTTCAACAACTACCTGAATAAATGGCCCAACCCTGCTTCCATAGAAAGTAACCCCTCGGAATTTATAAATGAAACCAGCGATCTATTCAATGCACTGAAAAACAGGATAGACCGTGAAAACAATATCCTCTATCCCCTGATTGATAAAACTTAAAACCGAGGGATAAACGGTTATTGGAAGCATATCCACTTTTATTTTATCAAGGTCGAATAAATCAGATCCTGTCATAAATAAAATCAGGCATAACCTTTAATAACCACCCAATAAGTCTCCAGCGTCTGGTAATATAGGCATGACTCTTCTTTCTCTTTATCACATTAAAGATTTGCTGTGCAGCCTTTGGTAGTGGTGCAACCCAGAAAAGTCCGTCCCCTTTCGCCATTGCAGTGGCCACAAAACCCGGTTTGATATCCGTTACCACAATGGGCAGATTCAGTTTCCTGGCCCTTTTGCGTAACCCTTCCATATAGTTTGAAATAAAGGCCTTGGATGCATTGTAGGAAGGAGAATCTCCGTCACCTCTGATTGCCGCCACCGATGAGATAGCAACAAGGTGTCCTGAACCTTTCTGAAAAAAGTGATTCATAGCCACATTCGCCATGGCTGCAAAACCTGAAACATTGACATCAATAACCTCTTTTTCCATAGACCATTGGAGGTCCGGACTGATAAAGCCTACACCGGAACTGATTATACAAAGGTCAACTCCCCCAATCTCGGAAAAGAGTTCCTCGAGTTGACTCATTGCATCACCAGGGCTGGAAACATCAATGTATTTTATAACGGATTTATTTGGAAGTTCTTTCTGTAGTTCACTCAGCAGATGTGTTCTTCTTCCCGCAATTCCAACAACATAATTATTTTCGGAAAGAATTCTTGCCAATTCTCTTCCAATGCCTGAAGTTGCACCGATAATAACAGCACTTTGCATAAACAATTTCGTCAGGGGGTAAACTTTTTATACTGACAACTGTGGAATTATGGGTTCTTCCATCATGTTTTGTCAAGATCACGGATTGTTCCCTAAGATATTTAAACCTCAACCCAAGAGATAAAACAGCACCGGGGAACGTAAAACTCCTTATCGCTGAATCCGGGTTAAAAAAGGCTTGACTCTGTACTTAGGTACAGGGTTTATACTACTGTATGCTGGAGGTGAAGCGATGGAGAGTTTAAGCATAGGCCAATTGGCGAAAACAGCAGGAGTTAATATTGAGACAATCCGGTATTATGAACGGCGGGGACTTATACCCAGGCCTTCCCGGCGGGAATCCGGTTATCGTCAGTATACACGGGAGACAGTCACCCGTATTCAATTCATCAAGCGTGCCAAGGAGCTTGGATTCTCTCTCAGGGAGATACTGGAACTCCTCTCTTTAAGTCTCGATCCTGCCACCACCTGCGTTGATGTTAAAAAACGGGCAGAGATAAAGATTGCAGACATCGAAGAAAAGATTCGAATTCTTCAGGGGATGAAAAAGGCCCTTATAACACTGACAATGGAATGCAAAGGCAGTGGTCCGGTCAGTAAGTGCCCAATCCTGGAAGCACTGCACAGTGACGCGGAAGCGGTAAAAAGGAGTGCTGCAGGCCGGAATAAAAGGAGCTGATATTATGAAAGAAAACTTGCACGGAATAACCGGGGATGCCTCTTCTCCCGTGGCAGAGATAGAGACTACCGAGGGCGTGAGGAAGGCAAAGCACCGTTTTACCTCCTTTGGCCCTATGGCGATTATTGCAGCTCTGTTGGCCTCTGTTTGCTGCGTGGGGCCATTTGTCCTGGTAATGCTTGGTATTAGCGGAACATGGATCGGAAACCTGGCGGCGTTCGAACCCTACAAGCCGGTCTTCATCCTCTTCACTATCGGCTTTCTTGTTGCAGGATTTTATAGCGTCTACAGAAAACCGAAGGAGGAGTGTGAACCCGGCAGCCTGTGTGCCAACCCTAAGACAAAGAAGGCTCAGAAGGTTGGACTCTGGGTTGCCACTGCAGTTGTGGTCTTCCTCCTGATTCTTCCTTATCTGATTGTTCTGTTGGCATAGAAAAAAACCGCCATTCTCTGAATGGCTCACAAAAACAAGGAAGGAGGTTTTACTGATGAAATCCATTATCAAGACCCGCAAGATGTTTCTGTCAGTCTTTATCCTTTTGTTTCTGCTCTCCTCTGCAGTCTACACGGGTTATGCATGGAGTGCTCAAGGCAACTTAAAAAAGGTTATCCTGAAAGTTGAAGGCATGAGATGTATTACCTGTCCGGCCACTGTCAAGGCTGCCTTAAAAAGGCTTCCGGGCGTAATCAATGTTGACGTAAGTTACAGGGAAAAAACGGCAACAGTCCGGTACAGGAAGGACGAGGTAACAGTGGAACAGTTGATAAAAGCCATAAAAAACAGCGGATATGGGGCCGAAGTGCTCCCCGGCATTAACGGCGGAAAGTGACCGGTCCATAAAAACTGCTGCTACAGGAAAGAAAGGGGTTGACTATGAAGAGGATTGGACTAAATATAATAGGCATGTCATGTAAAGACTGCATCTCAAAAGTCAAAGAGGCATTGAAAGCCGTAAACGGTGTAACGGATATCAATCTAAATCCTGAAAAGGCTATGGCATGGTTGAATGCACCCTCTGGGGTAAGCCCGGATGAGGTTGTCAGGGCTGTGGAAAATGCAGGCTATCAAGCAACGGTGCTGACAGAAGCAGATGTCCCTCTTGCAGCACCAAAACAGAGACAGGAAATTGTCATCATTGGTGGAGGCTCTGCCGGATTTGCAGCGGCCATAAAGGCGTGGGAACTGGGGGCAAGGGTCACCATTATTGAGCATTCAACCATTGGTGGCACATGCGTTAATATCGGATGTGTGCCGACAAAGACACTTATAAGGGCTGCACAGACATATTACCAGAGTTTCCATCATAATTTTGACGGCATAGATGCCCACCCCGGGCCTCTTGATTTCAAGAAGGTCATTGACCAGAAAGACTCCCTCGTCTCCACACTGCGAAGGGAAAAGTACGAAAAAGTTCTGGACTCGTATAAAGGAATGCGATATATAAAAGGGCATGCGCTGGTAAAAAGAGACAGCAAGGACAGGATTACTGTAGATGCAGGCAGAGAAACATTGAGACCTGATAAGCTGATCATTGCCACAGGGGCACACCCGTGGATACCACCGATAAAGGGGCTTGATAAAACAAAATATCTTACAAGTACTGAGGCGCTGGCCCTTGAAAAAGTGCCCCGGGAGTTGATAATTATCGGTGGCAGTGCCCTGGGTCTCGAGTTTGCCCAGATATTTTCAAGGTTTGGCTCAAAGGTTTATGTCATAGAGGCGATACCCTATGTATTGCCTCCTGAGGGCGAGGAGGTGGGTAATGCAATAGCTGGGTATCTTGGACAGGAGGGTATTGAGTTTTTTACGGGCGCAAAGATTAATATGGTCAGGTACAATGGTGAATACAGAATCGATTTCAAAATGAATGGCAAGTCTCATTCCATAAATGCCGAACAATTGCTTGTAGCAACAGGCAGGAGGGCCAATACAGGGGGGTTTGGCATTGAAGAAAGCGGAATAAGAATCGGTAAAAAAGGCGAGATAGAGGTGAATCAATATCTCCAGACATCACATCCTGATGTCTATGCAGCAGGTGACGTAATCGGTGACCCGATGTTTGTTTATGTTGCTGCACTTGCAGGCACTACAGCTGCAGAGAATGCACTTTCCGGTAACCGACAAGTCTTTGACCTGTCAGTGTTGCCAAGGGTTACGTTTACCGACCCCCAGGTCGCCTCCGTCGGCCTGACAGCAGAGCAGGCAAAGTCACAGGGCATTGATTATAAGTCGTCAAGGCTTGATATGAAACATGTCCCGCGGGCACTTGCAGCAAGAGACACAAGGGGATTTGTCAGGCTGGTTGCAGAAATGGATACAGGCAGGCTCCTTGGTGCACAGATTGTATCTCCGGATGCAGGGGAGATGATTATGGAGGCGACACTATCAATCAAATATAATATAACCATCTCAGAGCTTGCAGCGCAGATACATCCATACCTCACCCTGTCAGAAGGAATAAAACTTGCCGCACAATCATTTGACAGGGATGTATCCAGACTCAGTTGTTGCTCGGCTTAGAGAGATCACCGATTACCACATGTCTCTACGGATAGACAGCCTCTCTTTTTTATGAGCCTTCATACTTTCTTCATACTCTTGGTATACCTTCAGTATTAGGTTCGTATAATACAACACTGTCAAACAGCAAAGCTGAAACGTTATGAATAATAAAAAATATGTTCTTATATTATTAGCAGCAATTGTGTTATTTACCTACCCACTAACTGCACATGCAGATCAAAAAAGAGAGAATGCCTGCATAACATGTCACGAATCCCTTGGTGAAGAACTTGCTAAGCCTGTTTCAGACTGGAAAGGTTCGATTCATCAGCAGAATGGAATTGCTTGTGATTATTGTCACGGTGGAAATGCAGACATCAAGCTCAGGGATATAAAGCAACTGTCTCAAAAACAATTTGCAAACATGAAGGCCCTCGCAATGTCAAAATCCAATGGATTTATTGGTGTACCCGTTGGGAAGGCAATGTTTGATACCTGCGGGCAGTGTCACAGTGAATCCGTTGACAGATATGCAAACAGTATCATGGGGAAGGCATATCTTGACAACAAAGGAGGACCTTCATGTGTCACCTGCCATGATGCCCATCATAATTCCATGCCCGAGGTTCCAAAGGTATGTGAGAGTTGTCATAAGGATACAACCGGGTTTGACCAGATAGATCCCATGAATGTCAATATAACGACTATTAACACACTTTCACGGATAAGGATAAAGATAGCCGAACAAAAGGCAAGGGGAAATAAACCACCGCTGATTCCTGAATTCCCGGAAGAACTCGATGCATTCCAGATAGGTTTTGTAGCATTTGGTGCGGTTATTATTCTATTCATCATTGGTTATATTACCTATCTATTACTGGAGAAGAGGAGATAATATGGGGTTTAAGGTTATACATGAAAAGAGACCAACATACTCAGGGGGTGCCATGATTGCAATTATACTCCTCTCCATCATACTGCTTGGCACAGGTATTGTCTTCGCCTACCTCCTGATATCAGGCAAGGGCAATGATTACATAATGGGTACCCTGATATCTCTCCAATTTCTGATTGCAGGCATTGAGGTTGTTATATTTTCAAGATATTTTATCCCGTTCAGGGAGGTATCGGAGGACCGTGAGGAGGAATTGTTATGGTAGATGAACCCTCCGGGGATAAGGGAGACAAAAAAGGTATAACGCGGAGAAGATTCACTCTCGGTATAATCATTGCGTCTATTGCAGGCGCATTGGGCTCCCTCCTGTCGCTCCTTAAAATTCTGGCACCGGAAGAGAAAGGCGGCGGTTATGTATCGACCATCAAACCCGGGGACAGGTTTATTTATGCAAAAGGAACTAATACCGGGGATTATATAAAGGTTTCGTCACTGAATATCGGTGATGCCGTGCTTGCATATCCGGAAGGTAAAACATCAAATCCCGCAAATATTGTCCAGCTGATTAAGCTGGATGAAAGTGCTTATAAAGCACCTACCCACATCAATCTTACGGATCAGGGCCTTATAGCCTACAGCGCAATATGCACTCATCTTGGATGCACTGTTTCCTGGGTAGAAAAACAACAATCTCCCGACACCTCATACACGGAATGTTTCTGTCATAACAGTATATTCGACCCCACCAGAGGGGCAAAGGTCCTGGGTGGCCCTGCACCAATTCCTCTCGCACAGATCGGGGTTAAAGTAAGAGACGATGGGACACTTGTCTTTACGAGCGATTTTACAGGGCCTATCGGTCCACAAGTATGAGGAAGCGGGGGTTAAAATGATTTTTAAATGGCTTGACGAGAGACTGGAACTCAGAAAATTCAAGGATAAATTTCTGAGCAAGACATTTCCGACACATCCCACATTCCTGCTTGGTGAGATAGCGCTGTTTTCTTTTATCATACTTATCATCACCGGCATCTTTCTCGGGTTTCTTTACGAACCTTCCACTAAAATGGTTCCCCTGTTCGGTGCAATGGTTCCGTCAGCCTACGCAAGTGTGGTAAGGATAGACCTGCTTCCCATGGGCATGATCATAAGACGCATACACCACTGGTCAGCGATGATAATGATAGCCGCCATTCTTGTCCACCTTATGAGGGTTTATTTTACCGCATCATACAGGAAACCGAGGGAGATTAACTGGCTTGTCGGACTCAGTCTATGGGGTATTGCCATGGGTGCGGCTTTTACAGGGTACCTGTTGCCTTACAGTAATTTCTCTGTAACAGCAACATCCATAGCCTATTACATGGCAAAGTCAGTGCCATGGATTGGGGACTGGATTTCAAGACTCCTGTTTGCAGGTGATTTCCCTTCAAGTGGTACAGTTCCCCGTTTCTTCTTTATGCATGTTATGTTGATCCCGATAGCCCTTATCGGCCTAATCGGCCTGCATATGTTAATACTGGTAAAACAGAAACACACGGAACCACTTTCAAATAAGAACAGAAAGGAGGCAGAGGGCGGCAAGCGGCTCATCGGTATCCCCATCTGGCCGGAGCAGGCAGTCATCAGTCTATCGTTCTTCTTCTTTCTATTGTTTACAGTTGTTCTGATCGCTACATATATCCCGTTGAACCCGATAGAAACCTATGGTCCACCTTCACCGGGAACGCCGGTTATGCGGCCTGACTGGTATTTTCTGATTGTATACGGTTTCCTGAAGTTAATACCGGGGAATCTGTCGTTTTCTGTTCTGGGTGGCAAGATCACACCTGAAACTATCGGTGGGGTTATCTTTCCCACATTTACTTTTGTCGTTTTTGCATTGATACCGTTTCTTGACAGGGGGAAGGGACCTCAAAACTACATTGAAAATCCACTTCACCGGCCTTTTATGACATCATTCGGCATAGGAGGTGGAATCTTCCTCTGTATGCTTGTAGTAGCAGGTTATATAGATGTACTTCATATCACACCGGAAGCAATGACTGTCTATACAATCCTTTCGAGTTTGGCGGCATGGGGCATTTCCTACACGGTTTTGCGCCTTTACAACAGGAAGAGAATGGGGGGAGATAATGTCAGATAAATATATTGTAAGTTTACTTATCATACTAAGTGCTATATTAATACTGTCAGCACCCGGCCTTGCAGATGAAGGCAAAAAGACAGAGAATGCCTGCGTTAACTGCCATTCTAAACTTTCGGTCAGCAGTTTCGTGGGGATTAA
This sequence comes from Nitrospirota bacterium, assembly GCA_035873375.1. NCBI lineage: Bacteria > Pseudomonadati > Nitrospirota > Nitrospirota bacterium. The sequence continues at coordinate 7,765 of JAYWMQ010000039.1, forward strand.
ATCACATGACTGGAAGGGCTCGATACACCAGAAACACGGTGTAACCTGTGATAAATGCCATGGCGGTAATCCTGCTGCCATGGATAAGAACAAGGCACACACAGGGGTCTTGAGTTCAAGCAATCCGCAAAGCAGGGTTTACTATAAAAATATCCCGTCAACCTGCGGGAGCTGCCACGGAGCCGAGTTTTATAAATTCACCCAGAGTTATCATTTTAAAAAACTTGAAGCAACGGGCAAGGGGCCTAACTGTGTGACATGTCATGGCTCAATGGTTACATCTGTTTTAAATCCGGATGACATAGCAAATGTGTGTGTGAGGTGTCACAACAAAAGGATAGGGGTGTTTCCATACATCCCGCAAAAAGCAAAGGCCGTACTGCTTTTACTCAGACAAGGCAAGGCCCTGCTTGCCGCGGATAAAGAGCTTTACAAACCTGAAAAGGACTCTGCAGAAGCTGCTTATTTACAGGAGGCTCAATCATCTCTGTACTCGGCCAAACTGCAATGGCACAAATTTGACCTTGACGCTATTGTAAGAGACTTGCAGGAGATGAACAATTCTCTGGAAAAGTTGTCCCGTAGCAGTTCGCGTCCATAAATTATCAGGTTCTAAGGGAACGAATCGTCATGGGTTACATCAATTCAGATTCAGCACCTATGGTGGTGTACTTTATCACGTCCACATCTGACAGAACCACAATGCCCTCCTGCACCATATCATCCAGGACGGGTAAAATCTCCTTTATCTTTTCTTCCGTATCAATGACTGTAATAAGCACAGGCAACTCACCGCCACGGGAGAGAAATTTCATCTTTCTGAACCTCCGCCTGGGACCATATCCAGCCACAGCCTTGTAAACAGTGGCACCGGCAACATCCATCATGATAAACCTCTTCACAATCGCCTCATACAGTGTCTCACCTTCCCATTTGTGGTCCTCCCTGACAATGACCCTGAGCATCTTTGCCTTTCCCTGCAATTTCATCCTCTCACCCTCCTCCTTTTTCTCCTCCTCAACGCCGCACTTTATTACATTCGTATCACTCACCTCTATAAGGCCCTTCTCCACCACCTGATACACATCTGGAAGCACCCTGTCGATCATCTCTTCAGAGTCAACAACCTCTATCTTCACAGGCATCTTGCCTGATAGTGCAAGCATCTTTGTTGTATGGTATACACCATCCCTGCCATAACCTGCAACACCCCGGAACACACTGACACCGGCAATCTTCTTTTTATAAAAGATGTCTACAAGCACCTCATAGACAGGTTTTTCCCCATACCGGTCAGATTCATCCACATATATGGAAAGCTTCTTTGCCAGTCCCTTCTTCAGCATTTAGATCCTCCTTGCAATCAATTCGCCTGCCTTTAATGCAATCAGGCCAAAGGCTACACTCAAGACAATATTCGCCGCAGACAAAAACCATTCACCATCGTAAAGAAGGGAACCCGTCTCATACTCAAAGGTGGAAAACGTGGTAAATGCCCCCAAAAATCCAACGGTAAGGAAGAGTCTCACTGATGGAGAGGCGAATATCCTCTCGGTAAACAGCGTCATGGCAAGACCGATAAAGAAGCAGCCCGTTATATTAACCACAAATGTCCCGAGGGGAAAGGATCTCCCCCACTTCTGGCCCACCCAGGCACTTATCAGAAACCGGGTCACAGCACCTATAAAGCCACCAATACCGATCATTAATATATTATACATGCCGGTCAAATCCCCTTGCCTGAAAGATATTCTATTATGTCGGTCTTTTTTCCATCCCTGCTCACTGTAGTATAGTCTACTCCCAACAATACACCGATTTCAACCCCTCTAATCCTCCTGCCCCGTATAATATGCTCATTGCAATCTGCCCCACCTGTTATTGCCCTGTTTTCCGGCCAGAGATTTTCTTCCCATAATTATTGCAGTTAAGATGAGCGGCACCGCTGTCAGCAGATACGGCATATGGATATCCCATGTAAATATGAGGCTCCCTACTACCGGGCCCGCAGCCTGTCCCAGACTATTGGCAGCGCTTTGCAGGCCAAGTGCGGCTCCAGCGTGTTTGCCGGCGCGTTTACTAACCAGTGATGCCAGACCGGGATTAAGAGCGGCCATGCCAAGTGCAAACAATACTACGTAAAGGAGAATAAAGGTCATGGTCCGTGTTGTCATCAATAGAATCAGGGCAATCCCCATGAGTCCGAAACCAAGGGCCAACATGGGCATTTCACCAACCCTGCCGATGAACCGGCCCACCACTCCGGCCTGAGCAGCAGCCATGATAAACCCGCATACCATAAACACAAGGCCCATCTCCGACGGCCCGAAATTCATAACCCTCTGTGCATGCAGGGCAAATGTGCCTTCAAACAGGGATAAGGCAAAATAACCGAGAAAGGATAATACAAGCATATCAAGCAATGATTTGCGTATAACCTTCCAGCTGATATCAGGTTGTGATATGCTGTCTGGAGACTCTTTCTGATGCTGTTCACTGCCTGATATCCGGATTGATTCAGGCAGGAAACGCATGGTTGCCAATAAAGCAATAACCGCCAGGACTGCTGCTGCGAAAAACGGTATCGAAAAGTCATTAACATAGAAACCGCCGAAACGGTATTCAATGTGCCACTTCAGCCCCGACAGGTATGCACCCAATGCCGGGCCAGCAACCACTCCCAGCCCGATAGCGCTGCCCAGCCATGCCATCCCCTACCCACGCTCTGTCTCGGAAGTCAGGTCCGCAACATAGGCGCTTGCGGTAGGCAATACGGCGGCTGAAAGAATGCCGCCCAGAATGCGGGCGGTATAGAGCATAAACAGATTCGTCCCTAAACCAAAGAGTGCCATAAAAACAGCGTAGCCACTCAATCCGATCATAAAGAGCGGACGGCGGCCTATCCGGTCCGACCACCTGCCCCAGAGCGGAGCGAAAAAAAACTGCATAAGTGCAAAGACTCCGGTCAGGAGGCCGACGTGAATATATGCCTTCTGAGCCGTGGCACCCTCAGCCAATGCCAGCCGTTCGATATAAAAAGCCAGCACCGGCAGGGTAAGCCCGTAGCCGATCATGACCACAAACAGGCAGAAAAGAAGAATACCAAGCCGGTTTTTCATTGAACCTTTCACCTATGCTTTAAAAGTTTTCCTGAAGAGGTTGTGGGGCTCTGAGGCCGGGAAGGGGAAAAAGTGCCTGCGCACGGTAGAGCGGCTGTTTTTTCCTGCATAATCCTCGTAATTTAAAACCACCGGAGCGGATCCATCTTATAGTAGAGTTTTAATTCCTCGTAGAGTTCGTGATGCTTTTTGTTGAGTTTTGCCGGCTTTTTGAAAAACGCCTCTGTGATCACCGCAAAAAACTCCGCCGGATTGGTCGCTCCGTAAGAGTCAATCACATCCTTGTGATGCTTTTTCACCTTCTCGACGAGTTCTCCATACTCGCTGCTCAGAATCCTCGCCCAGGCAACGTAACTGGATCCCTGCTCAAGAATCGGTGCTCCGTCAGCGCTGCCATCCTCCTGATCCAGTTGGTGGGAGAATTCATGCAGAACAACATTGTGTCCGTCTCTGATATCCAGGGACTCCTCCTTGACATGATCCCATGCCAGCACCAGTTCGCCACTGTTCCATGACTCGCCAAGCCTGGCGCTGTCCGTCTGAACAGGAATCCCTCCGACATAGGATGTCTGCTTGGCAACGTAGGCCCCGGGATAGACCAGTATGGTTTTCAGCCTGGGATAAAAAGTGGGGTTTCCCTTCAACAACAGCAGGCATGCCTGCGCTGCTATGGTCACCTTGATTGCCTCGGTAAGCTGCAGTCCGCCGCAGCCCTCGAATTTCTTTTCATCCAGAAACACATTTATGTAGCCGTGAAGCGGCTCCCTGATATCTTCTGGAAGGTGCTTATACAGGGCCACGTTTTTCAGGAGTATTTCCTCCCACTCCCGGGGAAACGGCTGCTTCATCAGCCGTTGACGTCTGGCGTTGCGCAGATGTGTTCTGCCAACGACAAAGGCCGTGATCAGGACGACAAGACCAAGGATAAAAAATACAGGGCCGCTCAACGTACTATACCGTCCCCTGTGTGTACCCGGCCTTGTGTCTCAGTGAACATACTCTTGTTATGTATCATGGTCTGAGAAATATTATAGCAGAATGCAACGGCTACCGGTGAAATGCCGGTGTATGATATACTTTCAATAATCTGGCACTGATAAGGCATCTGTTTATACTACAGCCTTAACTTGACCGGGAAGTCGCTGGGGCTTTTCCCCTACGCCATTGCCTCGAGGGGGCGGAATTTCACGTTATCCGGGTATTTGAAATGTAAAGAGAGGAGATTAAAATGCAAAGACTTTCATCAATAAACGCATTAATTGTGAGTCAGAAAAAGGAATGGGGGGAGATACTCACCGGATTTGAAACTAAAAACAAATACGTTGTGATGGACCCTTCCGGTACTGAGCTGTATATGGCCTTTGAAGAAGAGGGTTCCATGATTTTGCGGGTTTTTCTTAAGGCATTGCGTCCTTTTGAGATTAAGGTCTTAACCTTTGATAATAATCCTGTCCTGAAGTTGAAGAGACCTTTTCGGTTCTATTTCCACCAACTGAACGTTTTTGATTCACGAGGAACCCTTTTGGGGTCAATACAAAGGCGCTTTTCCGTATTACGCCGTATCTACTCGGTATCAGACGCTTCAGGCCAGGAGATGTTTCAACTTTTTGGACCAATTCTTCATCCCTGGACATTTGAAATCAGAAAGAATGGCATTGAATATGGCAAAATCACAAAAAAATGGAGTGGACTTTTGAAAGAAGGTTTTACTGATGCAGACAATTTCGGTGTCTCTTTTCCCACAGGATGGGATATAAATGTGAAATCCCTGGTTTTGGGTGCTGTGTTTTTGATCGATTTCGTTCATTTTGAAAATAAAGGCAAGTGAGAAGATTTTTGAAGCAAGTTTAGGCGATTACTTCTCCCTACTTCTCTGTTAGCAGGCTGGACACCGAGGTATGAACAAAAACACAATAATACAAAACCCTTCTACCGATCAGGCCAGAGGCGCGGCCTTGACTTCGAATGTCAACGATTTTAGTGACAGACTACCGCATCTTGAACCACTTGGAGGTCTCCTTGACAACTTCCTCGTGTGAAACAACCTTTCCATCACGAACATCTTTTTCAGCAGCCTCCAATTTTTGCCTAAGATAAAGGCGGTACATAATCTCATCTATATCTACTTCCTCTGGCAGGTCTTTTACTATTTCGAGAACTTGCTGTTTAGTAATAGTCATGTTACCCCTTTCTCTTTTCTACTCAAATAATAACATATCAGCACTGAACACTTAGTAAATCCCTAATTCAGAATATCCTCTGCAGAAATAAAAGACGCCTTTCCTTTCCTCTCTTTGTCCTCGAACTGCTCAATTATCTCCATATTAACCAGGTTTTCATATAGTTCTATCCTTCCTTCTCTATAAGCCTTAAGCCTTTTTTCTGCTTCCTCTGCCCATATCTCATCCAGCTTCTTATCCGGCTCATCAAGACTTTTTATTAAGCCTTCTACGAGCGTAAATCTTTCTTCTGGCTTGAGCTTCAAAGCCTGCTCAAGGATTTGTTTCGTACTCATAGCATTTCACCTCTCTTTCCTGAAACATACACTGCTTGGCAAGCAAATATACCTTGATATAATGATATTGAAAGCCTGTCCGGGAATATTTACTTTGCACTATATATCTTTTTCATACTATCTAAAGGGAAGATCATATGTCAACAGGGGTGGCCTGCTTTGTTTGGACAGGCAGAAGCGATTTATAAGTGATAAGCTGCTCATTCATGCCGCCACCCGCTTCTGAGTCTGCAACAACTTCCCGGAAGTTCATCGAAGTGTGCTGATTATATCTCTTTCGTTTCTATTGTTGAATGGAATATACCAAAATCATTTTTCAAAATATGTCTGACTTTTTCCTTTGCAGATTCATGTTCCACATTACTCAAAAGTATGTGGGCTTCGAAAAACTTTTTTTTATCATCAAGCTGCCAAACATGAATATCGTCTACTTCGTGAATATTATCTATCTTTTCTAATGAGGTCTTAATTTCATCTATGTTAATTCCTTCTGGAACTGCTTGCATGATTATTAATATAGATTTTTTTAGCAGTATCATTCCATGATAGATTACATAAATTGAAATTCCGATTGTGGCTATGACATCAAAAATATAAAGCTGATAGGTTATAATTAATATGCCTGCAAAGATAACGACAAGAGAAGCAAGAGCATCAGATATGTTATGAATAAAAGCGGCTCTGATATTCATGTTTTCTTTTGCTCCAGCCTTATAGGTTAATAATGCTGTACCTATATCTATTACTAAAGCAATTCCTGCAACCCAGAAAACAATCCAGCCATCGATTGGCGTTGGCTTGAAATACTTGCCTATAGCTTCGTATATTAAATAAATGCCAACTAAAATCAGTGATGTACTATTGATCAATACACCAATAATTTCTGCACGCTTATAACCATAAGTCATATTCTTATTGGCTGATTTCCTGCCAATCCTTCGTGCAACAATCGCCACCAATATCGAACCAGCGTCGCTCAGATTATGCAGGGCATCAGCAATAAGAGACAAACTTCCTGATAATAAACCGCCAATAATTTGTGCGACTGTCAATAAAACATTTATGAAAACTGCAAAGCCCAGTTTTCCGTCACTTGAATGAGTGTGATTATTATCATGTCCCATTTTTATATCTCAACAGGTTTAGGTAATCAATTTTAGCGCGATCTTTCGGATATGAATACAGAAGTCAGAGACGTCAGTAGCTTTGCATGGTGTGCTATACAACGTCCCGGAAGCTCGTCCCCTTTTATCTCTATCCAACCAGATATTTGTTAAACCATTCTATTTGCTTTTGTGAAGTGATCTCAAACTTTTCTCCTTCATACACCTCATAATGAGTAGCGTCTTCGACGCAATAGAATGATTTCGGATGATTGGCATTTTCGAATAAATATTCTGATTCTTTAAGAGGATTCACAGCATCTTTCTCTGCTGCTACAATAAATATTGGTACCCTAACCGCAGAGATGAAATTTTCCGGTACATACTCTATGGTTTGTTGAAGGGTAAGAATTGGGATTTTTACTCCTAATTTCGGAAATTTTTCAATCGCGGTTTTGAAGAAATCTTTTGACTGTTGATCAGTTAGTATTCGATCTACTGATAAATACAGGGGTTTATTTTTTGTAACTGCCCTTTGCCGTGCTTTCGTAAGCACCGTTTGGAGTTTCTTTTTCTCCTCATCGCTTTGACCACCCGTAATCACACGTTCACCATTGCCAAAAGTTAATTGAACGACCAAACATTTAACTCTATTATCCATAGACGCCGTTACGATTGCATTGGCGCCTCCAAACGACGTACCCCAAAGGCCAATCCTTTCAGCATCTATTTCCGGAACCGTCTCTGCATAGGTAATCGCATTTCTGATATCTACTATTTGTTCCTGAGGGATAAGACGACCTCTTTCCCCTTCGCTATCCCCAAATCCACGATAGTCAAAAACAATAGCAATAAAACCATTTTTTGCAAAGGACTCAGCATATGCTGGGAGAAGAAGTTCTTTAATCCCGGCAAACCCATGACATAGAATTATTGCCGGCAATTTATCTCCTTCAGAGTAATTGTCCGGCATATATAAATCTCCTGCGATTTTAAAACCTTCTGAATAAAAAAATATTTCTTTCTTCATCAGCACTCCTTATTTAATTTTCAATTTTTCCATCTAAGGGCTCGCCCAAAAATAAAAACCGTGAGAACAGCAACTTTATTTTCTTGCCCATCTATAGTTTTGCATAGTGTGCAGGGGATGTCCCGGAAGTTCGTCCTATTGACGGCTTTTAACGAAAAGTTTAATGTACCATCCGTCTTTTTTTCTTAGAAAGCCAATAGGCTCAGAATATTTATCATTAATTTTTCGTTCAGCCCATGCTTTCTTATCTGCAATGTCAAGGTTAAGTAGAACTTCACCAACAAATAATTTCTTAGAAATAGAACCTCCTCCGGCAACAGCACGACTATGCTTTTCTAAATCAGCCATCAACGCTGCAACGTCAAATACGTTTTTAAAAGCTGTCTTAAGAACTTCATCGTACCGTCTCCATTCCATTTTCTCCCAAACATCTTGAAGTTCTCTTAGCGGAATAGAATGGCGCTCACATATAGCCCTAAATTCATCATTTTTACCACCGTGCTTGGACATACTAAGTTTAAATGCATTATTCATTATCTTCCTCAGATCAGCCGGATCAAGACAAATAAAAAATCCGTGATAGTCGCCAACTTCCATTGCTTTCTGTGCTGATTTAAATACTTCTTCTGGATTATTACGATTCATATTCTTTTAGAGCTAACCAGTTTAGTAAATCAGCAAATCAGGGAGGTTTTTGCATACTATGCATAACTTATACATTATTAAGTTCCTCACCTCGTGCAATTCGATTTGTGCGAGGCTCCTGGTATGTCTAATCTTGGCCGTGGTAGTATGCTATAATCCTGCAATTTTATCAACTTTATTTTCTTGCCCATTAAGAGTTTTGCATAGTGAGTAACAACGTCCCTAAAGTTCGTCCTAGGCCTTAAAGAAGCGCGATAAAACAAAAAACAAACAGTAAGAGGTAGAAATGCCCCGAATCTATTGGTTAAAATAAGAAGCGTGGGAAGCGCAATAACCAAAGAAAGGGGCATTTCAAGTGAGCAAAATATCTAAAAA
>JAYWMQ010000040.1 GCA_035873375.1 Nitrospirota bacterium
CCCTATCAAAAAGGTTGGATATTCCTAGATATCTATACAAATTCAGGTTGGGCTGCAGGTCAACTTTTAGCTATTGAAGCCATTCCTGCCAGCCAGAATCCTAGGGTTTGGAGGATTGCTTATACTCAAAATCAATATAGTAGCGGACAAAACCCCATGCCATCTATGAGTTATGATGGAACAAAAATATATTATTGTTCAAATTGGAGGGGAAGAGATAATAAAGAAATATACGAGGTCACGCTTCCCAACAACTGGTGGCTGGATCTGAAGTAAAGATAACTGCTGAGCTGATTTCATTGATAGCCTTGCTGATAAAGCAAGGCTATCAATGTCTGATGTACGAAAAATTTCTCTTGATAGACTTGACGGTTAGAGACCGGGTAGGACAAAGCGATGTGTTGACCGTTTAACCGTCAAGCCGTTCCATTAATAGTTTGTGAAAGTCTTGCATGTTTTGAAGTCACTTTTTAATGCCCCGTCATTTATTATGGAGAGAGCACTAAAAATAGGCAAGATCAAGTCGGGTTACCCGGTTGTTCTGTTGGCATTGATTTCTATGTTTATGCTGTATTCATGTGGGTCTGCTGGTGAAAATGATTTAAATGATGTCAGCAGCAGTGATGTTACTGGCGATACAACAGCGCCGGCAGCAATCAATGACCTTGCAGCCTCAAACCCGACATTAAATTCGATAGAGCTAAGCTGGACAGCGCCTGGAGACGATGGAGATACAGGTACGGCAGTGAGTTATGATATCAGGTATTCCACATCAACAATAAGTGATGCAAACTGGAGTGCAGCCACTAGGGTAACGGGAGAGCCGACACCTGAGGCAGCCGGAACCACTCAGTCGATGACAGTGACAGGACTTGTGCCTGAAACCACATATTACGTTGCCGTAAAGACTGCTGATGAGGTGCCTAATACTTCAAATCAATCAAACGTTGTTGCGGCAATTACCGATGCCTCAACTTTTGAATATATAATGGGGACTGATGATTATGGTCAGCCAACGGTTTCTCAACCAGCTCAGTGGGAGACTTATACGGATCCGGTTACAGGCCTGACAATAAGACGAATAACGGATGCTGAAAAGGATGTTCCAGGTGCTTCCAGCGCTTGTGTTCATTATGTCAGGGTGAGCCCTGTAAGCAGTAACGGGAGACATCTGCTTATGGAAATAAAGGGCACAAAAGGGAACCCATACTACATTATGGACTTGCAAACTCGTAAAGTGCGTGTAGCTCCGCACGCAACGGGAAAACCATATGCGAACAACGGAGGAATAGACGCTCAGCCTGAATACAGATGGGATTATTCAGGCAATTATCCAACCCGTATTTATTACAGGGATGGATTAAAATTCTATCAGGCAGATATTAATTATCCGGATGGCCAACCAGATGATCCCAAATATAATGTTCTCTTGCATGATTTTTCGGATGAGTATCCAGATGCGCAGGTAGCTTACAATGATGATGAAGGAGATTCTTCCGCAGACAGCAGCTATTGGGCATTTATAATCAGGAACGGAGCTCCTGACTATGATATAGCGGCGATTATTACTTATGATAAAAAGACAGATACAATTCTCGGGACATTGAATTCTCCTCCCAAACCGAACTTTGTGGACGTATCACCGTCCGGCTCAAAGGTGGTGCTTTCCAGCTACTGGCATTCCGGGGGCGAGGGAAGCAATTTTGATGGTCCACACGCATGGGATTTAGATTTTACAAATCCTGTTAAAGTGGCAGCAGGAAGTGCGCATTCCGGGTGGGCTTGGGACAAAAGCGGCAATGAAGGGTTTCTGCAAATAAACAATGCTGGGACAGGAGATTGGCTTAGATTTTCCAATATCTTATCTGAGGATTACTTTAAGGTCTACTACCAGGGAGACCTTGGTTGGGCAGGACATCATTTTTCAAGAGTTTATCAACCCTATCAAAAAGGTTGGATATTCCTGGATATCTATACAAATTCAGGCTGGGCTGCAGATCAGATTTTAGCTATTGAAGCCATTCCTGCCAGCCAGAATCCCAGTGTTTGGAGAATTGCTTATACTCAGAACTTGCGTGGTGAATCAGGAAAGGACTATTTGGGAGAGCAGATGGTTTCTATGAGTTATGATGGAACAAAAATGTATTATTGTTCAAACTGGAGAGGGGCAGACAATAACGAGATATACGAAGTTGCACTTCCCCCCAACTGGTGGCTGGATTTGCAGTAAGGATTGCAGATGAGCTTATTTCATTGATAACCTCAGGGATTAAATCAGTGAGGCAATCAATAGTGATAATAAAGGAGTTTCTCTTTGTTGGCTTGACGCTTAGATACCGGGTAGGACAAAGCGATGTATTGGTAGTCTAACCGTCAAGCCGTTCCATTAATAATTTGTGAGAGTCTTGCATGTTTTGAAGTCACGTTTAGAATACCCCTTCTTAATCCAAGCTCTTTATTTCTGAGTCCAGATGCTTAATATGCCTCAAGTATCATTATATAGAAAGCTTTGCCTTATGTCTGTATTTTATTTGTCTTCAGGATTATTGGTTTACGGGTTTTTAATTGAGCCGTATGTTGTTACTGTTAAAAATATTGATATTCATTCTGAAAGACTGGCAAACGTGCTAAAAGGTTATAAAGTTGTACAAATCTCAGATTTACATATATCAAAGTATGGTAGAAGAGAAAAGAAAGTTGTTAAAGTTTTAAGAAACATTGATCCTGACATTGTCTTTTTTACAGGAGATGCGATTGAATGGGGAGCAGATTTCAAGCCAGTATTGCAATTTTTTAGGAATGTTCCTGCTAAAATTGGTGTCTGGGCTGTTTTGGGTAACTCCGACTATTCAAATGCTAAGGAGATGTGCTTGCTTTGCCACGAGCCTAACTCAAAAAGTTTGCTTAAAAAAAAGCGTGTAAGATTTCTTAGAAATACAAACGAAGTGATAAAAATCAAAAGAACAGATGGTTCATTGCAACCTTTAAAGCTTGCTATTATTGGAGTTGACGACTTTGTTACTGGAAGAGCTGATCTCAAATCCTCAATCAGACAAATCCCTCGGGAAGTTCCAAAGATTCTGCTGTCTCATTCTCCGGACCTTTTTGTGGAAGCATCAAGAAGTGGTATCGATCTCTTGCTCGCTGGACACACACACGGAGGTCAAATTTTTATTGTAGCTATTTTAGGGGGAGTTATAAGCAGTTTAGGTATACATGATTTGAAATATACTACGGGGTTATATAATAAGGGCAAAACTGTCATGTATGTTAACTCTGGGATAGGTACTAGTATTATACCGGTTAGAATAGGTGTGCCTCCACAGATTGCAATTTTGAATTTTAAGTAGAACCTGTCTTAAATGGTGAACCCTTCTTACAAAAGACGCTTTAGTCTCTATGTGACGGTATTATTATTGTTTTCATTGACTTCATGTATAAAGAAACCAGCAAACCTTATTCTGGCCAGCTTTGAATCTGAAAGGGAACTTGATGGGCTTGTCTGGGAATGTGGCAGGTGGTTTGAACTGACCCCATTACATAGAACGCATGGAATGCTAGCCTTAAAGGTGGAGATATCTCCTTCTCAGGAACCAATATTCCGGGTTTTTCTGACAGAAAATGATTGGTCTACATATAATTGGTTTAATATTGATGTTTTTAATCCGGAACATGTACAATTGCCGCTTACGATTCGATTTATAGATGAGGATAGTGATAGAGACCCGGGCAAATACTACACAAAAGTATATGCTCTATCTTCAGGCCTGAATCATATAAGTATTCCTATAGCTGAAATCAAAAAGGGTCCTCAGAAAAGAAACTTAAAGCTGCATAAGATGAAGAAGATTGCCGTTCTGTTACTAAAATCTCAGCAGAAACATACGCTGTATTTTGATAATATTGAGTTAAGAAAGTAAATTGCCGGAATGAAATTGCATCGAGTCCACAACCTGCTTTTGTTTTGTTTGCAGCCAAGAAATATGGAATTATTAAATCATGGATATTAGAGAAAACAAGGTTTCGGTTTTAATCCCTTGCAGAAATGAAGTTGAAGCCATAGAGACTTGTCTGAAAAATGTTTTTAGTTTTGAGTCTCCTGAAGGCGGGTTTGAGGTGATTATTATTGACGGGATGAGTGATGATGGAACTCGTGAAATCATATCAGAAAAAATGAAAGACTATCCTGACCTTATCTTGATTGATAATCCTGAAAGGACAATCCCTCACGCCATGAACCTTGGTATTCGGAAAGCAAGGGGGGAATACATTATTAGAACAGACGTAAGGTGTATTCACCCAGAAAATTATCTTTGCGAGCTTATTGAGTTGAGTGAGCAGAGTAAAGCTGATAACGTAGGTGCTGTATTAGAACCGGAAGGTAAAACATATGTTCAGAAAAGCATTGCAACTGCATATAAAAGCCCATTGTCAATGGGTAGCGCATTACGAGATAGAGGAGACTTTACAGGGGAGACTGATGCTGTATATGGAGGCTGTTTTAAAAAGGAACGTTTGTTAGAAATTGGCATGTATGATGAGGAAATGATTAAAAATGAGGACGATGAGCTATCTTTCAGATTGAGAGAGAACGGCGGGAAGGTTATTCAAACCGGTAGAGTTAAAGTCAAGTACTTTCCAAGGAAAAATTTTCTGCACCTTTTTAAGCAATTCATGCAATACGGCTATTGGAAGGTCCCTGTCTTAAAAAAGCATCCAACTCAGGCTTCTTTGAGGCATTTAGCTCCAACTTCATTAGTGTTAGGTTTTTTAGTATTGTCTTTTGCGGCGATATTTAATAAATACGCAAGAGTTGGAACAGGATTATACGTTATAAGCTATTTCCTGATTTTATGCTTGGAGTCCATCAGGCTTTCATATAAAAAAGACCTGAAGTTGTTTCCCTTAATTGCTTTTTCTATGGCGATTATACATATAGGTTATGGGGTTGGTTTCTTGATAGGTGTATTGTGTTCATTATTTAATGTAAAACCAAAGTGGTTTGAAACCTTAACCAGATAAGACTTTAATTTGTCAGAGAAAATAATACACGCTTTTTCCATAGACGTTGAAGACTGGTACCAGTCTTCTTATGATTTCAATGCCCCGGTCGACGAGGTCTGTGTTCATAATACACGGCTGGTGCTCGATTTTCTTTCAAAACACAACGTGAAAGGTACTTTTTTTATCCAGGGACTCGTTGCCAGGACATTCCCTCATCTGGTCAAGGAGGTTTATGCTGAGGGACATGAGGTACAGTCTCATGGTTATTCACATCGCCCAATCAACAACATGACTCCCGGTGAGTTTAAGGAAGAACTGGAAGAGACAGGAAAGCGTCTTGAGGATATAACCGGAGAACCTGTAACCGGTTTCAGGGCTCCTGATTTTTCTATTGATAAAGAATCGTTTTGGGCATTTGAAGTAATGTATGAGTGTGGAATCCGTTATGATTCCTCTATTTTCCCCCTGAAGACAAGTCGTTACGGTATAGCTGGATTCACGAGGGGATACAGCATAATCAAGACCCCTTCAGGAGAGATCGAAGAGTTACCGGTGTCAGTACTCGAGATGACGTGGATTGATGGATTCAGAGTGCCTGTTGGCGGAGGGGGATATTTCCGTTTATTCCCTTCGTGGTTTCTGAACTACAGCCTGAGAAAATTAGGCTCTCAGGGACAGCCGTTCATAATCTATTGTCACCCCTATGAATTCAATCCCCACGAGTGGCAGCAAATCATAAAACGCGTTCCAGGGTATCGCCGCCTGCATCAGGGCTTGGGTCGACGGAGCTTTCAGAAGAAAGTTTCAGGACTTCTAAAGCAAGAGACTTTTGGCCCCATGTCAGAGGTACTGAAAAGAATTCATGAAGAGTTGTCGCAGGACAAAACTTCAAGCTGAAAGGAGGGAAGGATATGCGTATAGTTTTTCTAAGTCCGGATGAACCCCTTTACCTGCCGGAATTTTACCGTTATGTTATTGAGAAGCTGTCTTCCGGCCATGATATAAAGGTGATAATAGTGCCACCGGTTTATAAGAATACCACAAAGCTTGATCTCAGCCTGCGTTATGCAAAGACTTTTGGAGTCAAGGAGGCAGCAATCCTGTCCTTCAGGGTTATTTATTATAAAGGGATGGATTTTCTGTTCAGAGGGAGAGGAGATGTTTTTTATTCTATGAGCGCTGTCTTTAAAAAATACGGGATCCCATATCTGTATGAAGATGATGTAAATAGCAAACGTAACATTGACCGGTTAAAAGATTGGAAGACCGAGTTGCTGATTTCCATATCCTGTCCTCAGATATTCAAGCGGGAACTTATAGAGTTGCCATTGAAGGGATGTCTTAACCTGCATGGTTCTATTTTGCCCGACTATCGTGGTGTCATGCCCTCTTTTTGGGTATTGGCAAACAATGAGAATGAAGCCGGTAGTACGCTCTTTTTTGTAAACGAGAAGATAGATGCCGGTGATGTGCTTGTACAGAGAAAGTTTCCGGTTCATCCTGATGATACACTCGAGTCCTTTATCAGGCGTTCCAAGAGGATAGGTGCCGAGATGGTTGTGGAAGGCGTTGAAAAGATTAACAGAGACAAAGCTGAAACATATGCTCTTGATATGAGCAAGGGCAATTATTATGGTTGGCCAAAAAGGGAGGATGTGAAACGTTTTCTTAGCAATGGGAGGCGATTCAGATAAAAGACCATGTTACGACTGAATGGAAAGGCAAAAATAATGTCATACAATAAGTTTATTCCTTATTCCCTGCCCCTGATTGAAGACGAGGAGATAGCTGAGGTCCTTGATACGCTCAGGTCTGGATGGATTACAACAGGACCAAAGACAAAGGCATTTGAAGCTGAATTTGCAGAATACATTGGTTGCAAACATGCAATTGCTGTTAATTCCTGTACAGCCGCCCTCCATCTTGCACTGGATGCCATAGGTATTAAGGAAGGTGACGAGGTCATTACATCCCCGATGACTTTTGCGGCCACGGCAGAGGTCATACGCTACTTTAAGGCAAAACCCGTATTTGTAGACATAGATCCCCTGACCATGAATATCAATACCGAAGAAATAGAAAGATACCTCTCAACAATCAACAATAATCAATCGTCACTGCCAAAGGCCATAATTCCTGTTCACTATACGGGATATCCCTGTGATATGGATTCTGTCAGGATATTAGCTGAAAAATACGGATTGAAGGTGATTGAAGATGCTGCCCATGCCCTGCCCGCATATTTTAAGGGCAGGATCGTAGGCTCGACTGGGGATATAACGTGTTTCAGTTTTTATGCCACTAAAAATATTACAACCGGTGAAGGTGGCATGGTCACCACCAACAATGATGAGTGGGCAGAGAGGATGAGGATTATGAGCCTGCACGGTATCAGTAAGGATGCGTGGAATAGATACACTGCCGAAGGCTCATGGTATTATGAGATTATTGCCCCCGGGTATAAATACAATCTGACAGATATAGCTGCTTCACTCGGGATTGTCCAGTTAAGAAAAGCTGACAGACTCTGGCTGAGAAGATCTGAAATCGCCGAAATGTATAACCAGGCTTTCAAGGATATCCCGGAACTTGAATTACCATTTAATAACTTTAGTAACTCAATACATAGAACTGATGACATTGGACTTCGGACTTCAGAAACAAGACACAGCTGGCATTTATATGTGGTAAGATTGAACCTTGAGGGCCTTTCTATAGACCGGAACCGTTTTATCGAAGAACTTAAGGACAGAGGAATAGGCACATCCGTGCATTTCATCCCCCTTCACATACACCCGTATTACCGTGATATGTATGATTACAAGCCTGAAGACTTTCCGGTTGCCTATGAGACCTATAAGAGAATAATATCCCTGCCGATATATCCTAAGATGACGGATGGTGATGTGGGGAGGGTGGTTGAATCGGTTAGTTCTATTATAAGAAGGTTTAGAGGGTGAGAAGGTACGATGTCCGACGTTCTATGTCCGAAGTCTATAAATAAAAAGCATGAAGATAGAGAGTTTTGAAGACATAAAAGCATGGCAGGAGGCAAGAGAATTTGTGGAAGAGATTTATAGAATAACTTAGGATGTAGGACATGGGACTTGACCCCCCGGACAAAGAATGAAACGTTTTTTCGACATATCCAGTTCATCTATCGGCCTTATTATATTGTTACCCCTCTTTATAGCGGTGGCAATCCTTATAAAGCTTGACAGCCGTGGTCCTGTTTTTTTCAGGCAGCAGAGGATAGGTAAGAATTTCAGGCCTTTCCGCATTTATAAGTTCAGAACCATGACGACTGATGCCCCTGAGAAAGGACCTGAGATAACAGTTGGCGGGGATAAGAGGGTGACGCGTATTGGACGGATACTCAGAAAATACAAAATAGATGAACTTCCACAACTCATGAATGTGCTCAAGGGTGATATGAGCCTTGTAGGGCCGAGACCCGAGATGGAAAAATATGTTGAGCTTTATAAAGAGGATTATAGATATATATTACAGGTCAGGCCGGGTATTACGGATATTTCATCAATAACCTACAGGGATGAAGAAGGTGTTTTAATGGGCAAGAAAGACCCTGAAGCCTATTACCGGCAGGTATTGCTGCCGGAAAAGATAAGGCTTGCCAGGGAATATATTGACAGGGCTTCTTTCTTCTATGACCTGCGACTTATTTTCAGGACAGTTTATAGAATCTTCTATCCATCTTTCACTATTCAACCGCAAAGTGCCCAAAGTAACACGAAGAAAAGAAATCTAAATTAACCGCCTGTCTAACTTGCTTAATGTCTCTCTCTGTGATTTCTGAGTCCCCTGTGCCTATAAATTTTTAAATTCGTGGTTATTAAACCGGCAAATAAATACAGAGTTTTTTAGCTGGTTAAAAGTTTGTTGCACAAACAAAAAAAAACGATATATGTCATTCTGAATTTATTTCAGAATCTCTAAGAATCGATGACTTATGAGACGCAGTCTGTTCGCCTTGCCAAGCCTGAAACAATACTGAAACAAGTTCAGCACATGGTTCAGAGCCTGCCCTGAAT
>JAYWMQ010000041.1 GCA_035873375.1 Nitrospirota bacterium
TTCTGGGACGTTCAGGTATGGAGAACGGGCTGGTAACGGTCTTTTGTCCCGGCTCGACCGGGGCTGTTACAACTATAGAATACGAATCCGGTGTGCTCATGGACCTGCGGGATGCCATCGAGAGGATTGTTCCATCCGGCCCTGACCTACGAGCATGACAGGCGCTGGGGTGACGGCAACGGCTTCTCACACGTAAGGGCTGCACTCATGAAACCGTCGCTCACCATTCCCCTCATCAAGGGAAGCCTTACCCTGGGAACATGGCAACAGATAGTCTTTATTGATTTTGATAACAGGGGAAGGAAGAGGGATATAATTGTACATGTTACAGGGGAGTAGTTATGATAGAGGGGCAACTGAAACTGCCTTTCAGACAGGATTAACAGGATTAAGGAAGGATAGGTTTGAAAATTTTCTCCTGAATCAAGTTATCAACTGGGCAACGACATTTTTAAAACAATTTCTTGACAGCTCCCATTTTATGTGCTACCTTATAAACTGATACACCAGTGTTTAAACCTTTAACCAAAAAAGGAGAACGTATTTATGGGGATAGTGTCAAAAAGAGACGGCTCATCTGAGGATACGATTTATGAGGCCCTGAAGAAAAAGGGGGTTTCGCGAAGGGATTTTATGAAATTCTGTACCCTGATGACAGCCACGCTTGCACTGCCTGTTACATTTGTCTCCCAGATAGCCGAAGCCCTTGAGCAGAAAAAGAAACCATATATGCTGTGGCTTGAGTTTCAGGACTGTGCAGGTGACACAGAGGCCCTGCTGAGGGCAAGCAAGCCAACGGTTGCTGAAATCCTCCTGGATATACTCGCTGTGGAGTATCATGAGACAATCATGGCCGCTGCAGGATTTCAGGCAGAGAAATCCCTGATGGATGTTGTCAGAGAGCAGAAGGGCAAGTATATCGCAGTGGTAGAAGGCTCTATTCCCTTAAAGGATGGTGGTGTTTATTGCTGCATCGGTGGTAAGGCAGCAAGTGATATAGTCAAAGAGGTCTGTACTGATGCTATGGCCACAATAGCCGTGGGAACATGTGCAACCTACGGTGGCCTACCTGCGGCAAATCCTAACCCTACGGGGGCAGTAAGTGTAACAAAGGCTGTTCCGGGCATACCTGTATTAAACCTTCCCGGTTGCCCTGCAAACGCAGAAAACATAACTGCAACAATAGTGCACTTCCTTACATTCGGCTCCCTGCCGCCCCTTGACAGCATTGGCAGACCCCTGTTTGCCTACGGCAAGAGGATTCACGACAACTGTGAACGAAGGGCCTCATTTGATGCCGGACAGCTTGTAAGGCAGTGGGGAGATGAAGGACACAGGAAAGGGTGGTGCCTCTACGAGATGGGATGTAAGGGGCCCGAGTCGTTCCAGAACTGTCCCATAGTAAAATACAACGAAGGTACAAGCTGGCCTGTGCAGGCAGGACACGGCTGTATAGGTTGTGCTGAACCGGCCTTCTGGGACAAGATGACCCCGTTCTACAGGCGGCTCCCTCCGCCGCCGGGATTCGGAGTGGAGTCCACGGCAGACAAGGTCGGCGCAGGACTTGCCGCTGCAACAGGTGTAGCGCTTGTGGCACACGGGATTGGACGAATGCTGTCAGGAAGAAAAAAAGACGATTGACAATTTATCATTTATGATCTGACATTTATCATTGAATATCGAGTATTGAAAAAAATCAAAAACAGTCAATAATACCTGGGAGGTGTAGAATAAATGGCCAAGATAGTTGTTGACCCGATTACACGGATCGAAGGGCATCTGAGGATTGAAGCAAAGGTGGAAAACGGCAGGGTTGTTGATGCCTGGTCCTCAAGCACCATGTTTCGCGGTATAGAGATTATCCTCAAGGACCGTGACCCGAGGGATGCCTGGGCCTTCACCCAGAGGATATGAGGCGTCTGAACAACGGTTCACGCAACCGCCTCGGTGAGAGCGGTCGAAAATGCCCTGGATATAACCATACCTGATAATGCAAGGATTATCAGGAACCTGATTACCGGTATACAGTACGTACAGGACCATGTAATCCACTTCTATCACCTCCATGCCCTTGACTGGGTTGATATTGTAAGTGCCCTCAGCGCTGACCCTGCAAAGACCGCATCCCTTGCCCAGTCCTTATCTGACTGGCCGGAATCTTCTGTAACCTATTTTAAAGGGATGCAGGAAAAGCTGAAGGCCTTTGTTGAGCGTGGCCAACTCGGTCCGTTCTCAAATGCCTATTGGGGTCATCCGGCCTACAAACTGCCTCCGGAGGCAAACCTGATGGCAGTTGCCCATTATCTTGAGGCACTTGACTGGCAGAGAGAGGTTATAAAGATTCAGGCCCTGCTTGGGGCAAAGAATCCTCATGCCCAGACATACCTTGTGGGCGGGATGTCCATCCCCGTTGACCCCAACAGTCAGAATGCCCTTAATGCAGGCAGTATTGCCTTTATCTCAGGTCTTGCAAAGAAGGCCCATGAGTTTGTGGAAAAGGTCTACATTCCTGATCTCCTCGCTGTTGCCTCCTTTTATAAGGAATGGGCAGCATATGGCGAGGGAGTAGGCAACTTCCTTGTCTACGGAGAATTCCCCAGAGACAACATCAGCAACACCGATAACCTCTGGCTGCCACGGGGCATTATACTCAATAAGGACCTTGGCACAGTACATCCTGTTGACCACAACAAGATCACCGAATATGTCACCCACTCGTGGTATGAATACCCTGACGGCGATAACAGTGCAAGACATCCATGGGATGGTGTAACGGATTACAAGTATACAGGCCCAAAACCGCCGTATAAATTCCTTGATACCGACAATAAATACAGTTGGCTCAAGGCACCAAGGTATGACGACAAGCCCATGGAGGTCGGCCCCCTGGCCAGGATGCTCGTGGCCTATGCAAGCGGACACAAGAGGGTTCAGGAGGTGGTAAACCATGTCCTCAAGACCCTTGGAGTAGGTCCGGAGGCATTGTTTTCAACCCTTGGAAGGGTTGCCGCACGCGGGGTCGAGACACTTGTAACAGCAGAGATGCTCCCGGTCTGGCTTGATGAGCTTACAGCCAACATGAAGAAAGGCGACTTCAGAATCCATAATGGCGAGAAATGGGACCCTGACACATGGCCAAAAGAGGCCCGGGGCTATGGCTGGCAGGAAGCACCAAGGGGTGCACTCGGTCACTGGTTAAAGATAAAGGATGGAAAGATAGCCAATTATCAGTGTGTGGTCCCCAGCACATGGAACGGCTCTCCGAGGGATGCAAAGGGACAGCGCGGACCCTATGAAGCTGCCCTGATAGGCACCCCCGTAGCCAACCCTGAGCAGCCTTTGGAGATACTCAGGACAGTCCATTCCTTTGACCCATGCATGGCCTGTGCCGTTCATGTTGTTGACCCTGACGGCAGAGAGGTCACGAGGATAAAGGTCGTATGATGAGAAAAGATATCTCGCAAAGGCGCAAGGGCGCAAAGGAAAGAAAAAGCTCTAATAGTTCAAAGAAAACTTTGCGAACCTTGCGCCTTTGCGAGAAAATAAAGTCAGGAGACAGTTATGCAACAAGCTGAAAGGATAAGAGTTTATGCATGGGAGTTTCCGGTCAGACTCACACACTGGATAAATGCGCTCTGCATAGTCGCCCTTTCCATCACCGGATTCTATATCGGCAATCCCTTCATGTATGCCGTATCTTCAAAAGAGTATATCATGGGCTGGATGAGATTTATTCATTTTGTAACAGCCTATACATTAATGATGAGTATTATTATAAGGATATACTGGGCCTTTGCAGGAAACAGGTATGCAAACTGGAGGGTCTGGCTGCCGCTGACAGGCAAACAGTGGAGAGAGATCGGGGCAGCCCTGAAGTTTTATTTATTCCTAAGTAAAAAATCACCCAAAGCAGTCGGCCATACAGCCCTTGCAGGAGTAGTCTATCTCTTTCTGTTCGGTCTCTTTATCTTTCAGATAGTCTCCGGATTTGCCCTCTACTCAGTTAACCATCAGGGCGCTTTATGGACAATCCTCGGTGGCTGGCTTACAGGGATAATGCATCTTCAGACAATAAGGCTCTACCACCACCTCGTCATGTACGTAATTGCCGTCTTTATCATTGCACATGTATACATTGCCTGGTATCTTGACCTCAGTGAACGCAACGGCCTGGTGGGCTCCATCTTCAGCGGGGACAAGTTTGTTTCAGGGAAAGAATGGGAGTAGAGACTGCTGTAGTCGGTATCGGAAACATACTCCTCAGTGACGATGGAGTGGGGGTTTTCGTACTTAACGAATTAAAGAGAAGAAGTGAGCTTCCCGGCAATGTTGAGTTGATCGACGGCGGGACAATGGGACTCGACCTCCTGCCCTTTATTGAAGGAAAAGAGCGGGTTATCTTCATAGATGCCGTAGACTTCAAGGCAGAACCAGGCACTGTCGGAGAGCTCAACAACAATGAGATACCCCATTACTTTTCATCAAAACTATCTGTTCACCAGATAGCCCTTCCTGATATGATAGCTGCAGGACAGTTGCTGGGAATAATGCCCGAGGAGATGTGCCTGATAGGAATACAACCCCGCACCATTGAAACAGGTTACGGCCTCAGTCCTGAAATAGAGAGGCAGGTTGACACTTTAATTGAAAAGGTCATAAACAAGCTCTCCGGGTGGGGAACTGTTTTGAATTGACGATTGACAATTGACGATATCTTGAAATTATTTATTGATCTTAATCCGAGAAATCTGCGTAATCTGCGGATATGACTTTCTGATACAGGAGACCCCACATGTGCCTTGCAGTTCCATCAAAAATAATCAGGATCAACGACCTCATGGCCACAATTGATGTCATGGGTGCAAGGCGCGAGATAAGCCTTATGATATTGCCTGAAGAGGTGAAGATAGGAGACTATGTCCTGGTCCATGCGGGATTTGCAATCCAGAAGGTTCAGGAAGATGTGGCCCTTGATTCACTGGGCCTCATCAACGAGATAGTCTGGCAGATGGAAGAGGAGCGCTAAAATCCCTCTACAGTATGAATCAGGGCCTCTGCCACCTGGGCCATAAAATCCGGTGAAAGTGTTTCAGTGGTATCAGACGGTGTATGGTAGTTGGGATTGCGGAACATTGCGGTATCCGTTATCATAACGGCCGGATATCCGGCATCCCAGAAGGGTGCATGGTCACTGAACCGGGTCTCGGGAAGCAGAAAACCCCTTGCAGGCGCCCTGTAGGTTACGACCTTGAGTTCAGGTACATACCGTTCGGCTGACTCCTTAAATCCCTTCATAATCCTGTCGGCTTTCTTATTCCCCACAACAGCAATAAAGTCACCCACATGCGGTGCCCTGACAAGGGGCGGCAGCAACTGACTTTCAGGTTCATGGCTGATATATCCAACTGATTCGAGGATCAGGACAGCCCTGTAAATCTGCCCCATGGACTTCATCCTGTTCACAAAGTGTTTACTTCCTATAAGGAAATGAATGGTATGCGGCTGTGGTTCTTCAAGGGTAAAGGCCACAAACTTCAGACCCCTCCGCGGTCCCAGACTCCTTGCAGCCTCAAGCATGACAGCCACGCCGGATGCGTTGTCATCTGCTCCGGGACTATCCACCACTGCATCATAGTGGGCTCCTGTCAGCACCCACTCCTCTTTGCTCTCCATGCCAAAGGGTGTTGCTATGATATTGCGGTATGACTTTCCATTAAAAACAAGCTCATCCCGCTGGACCGTAAAGCCGGCTGATACGAACTCTCTCTCGATATATGACGCCCTCTCTTGAAGGACATCATAATGATAGCAACCATCCCTCAAGCCCTCCAGTGCCCTGATTGTCTCAAGAATCCTGTTCTTCATTCACTCTCTCACAATTGCCATGACAATCTCTATCACCCGGCAAGCTCCAGGAGTTCCAGCATAGCCGAACTGCCTGCTGATGGAAAGCATACTCCCGTCTAAAAAAGAAAAAGGGCTGGAAAGGTAAACCCTGCCAGCCCTTTTTACACGATACCGTGTTTTCTAAACTATCTCCACAAGTTTGATCTCAAAGATAAGATCTTTCCCGGCAAGTGGGTGATTAGCATCAAGGGTAATGGAGTTCTCGTCTATCTCGGTGATGGTGACATTGGTAACTGTTCCCTCAGGTGTGCGTATCTGAAGTTCCATGCCTACATCAGGCTCGATATTGGGTGGCACCTGTGACCTTTCAACAGCAACCAGCAGTTCATCCCTGTATGGACCATAGGCCTGATCCGTTGGGATATTAACGGTCTTTGTATCACCGACATCCATCCCGACAACAGCATCTTCAAAACCGGGAATTACCATCCCCTGCCCCAGGGTAAGCTCAAAAGGTTCCCTCTCCAGAGAGGAATCAAAGACCGTACCATCGTCTAAAAAGCCGCTATAGTGAACCCTTACCGTATCTCCTGCCTTTACCTGAACCATTCTTTTCTCCTTTCGTGAATCATGCAGTAAATTGATTTATACACAATTAATTTAGCGTACCATAAATTAATGTCCCTGTACAACTAAAATATAAACTAAATGATGAGTTTTGCAGGGCATGGTTGTTTTATCTGAAATATTTTAAGGACGGATATAGTAGAATAGTTTAATACAACAAAAGAGGTGAAGCATGACGGATATAGTATTTTTTATTATCGGCCTCCTCTCGGGCGGAGTGATTGTCTGGCTCCTCATGAGGGGCAAACTCTCAAAAGAGACAGCCGCTTTACAGTCAGAACATTTCAATGAGCTGGCCGGAATAAGAGAGGGGCTTAAGGCCTCAGAGGCAAGGATTGAAGAGCTGAGGAGCGGAATACTTGAAAAGGATAGACTAATTGATGAGATCAGGAATGAATTAACTGCAGAGAGGACCCAGAGGGTGGAGGCCGCAACAAAACTTGAGTCATCGGAGAAAAGCCTCACAGAACAGAAAAACCTGCTTGAGACAATGAAGAAAGAGCTTACCGATACATTCAATGCCCTTTCCTCGGCAGCGCTGAAGAGCAGCAGCGAAGATTTCCTGAGGCTTGCCACTGAACAACTTGGAAAGGTTGCAGCAGAGACAAAGGGGAAGTTGGGAGAGCACCAGGCTTCAATAAACGGACTCGTTAAACCACTGCATGAAGCCCTCAGGAAATATGAAGCGCATATCCACTCCCTTGAGTCCAGCAGGCGGCAGGATTACGGCAGCCTGAACCAGCAGATAAAGACACTCATGACCACTCATCAACAACTGCAGCAGGAAACAAGCAAGCTGGTCACTGCATTGAGAAAACCGCAGGTCAGCGGTTCATGGGGACAGTTGTCCCTCAAAAGGACAGCAGAACTCGCAGGCATGTCCGCCAACTGTGACTTCTTTGAGCAGGAATCCGTAAGCACTGAAACCGGCAAGCTGAGGCCTGACATGATCGTAAGACTGCCGAATGAAAGAGAGATTGTGGTTGATGCAAAGGCGCCTGTGGATGCATACCTGAAGGTTATATCGAGCACTACGGAGGCGGAAAGAGAGACGGCTTTAACAAACTATGTAAGCCAGGTGCGTGCCCACATGAACGCACTCGGTTCAAAGTCCTACTGGGACCAGTTCAAAAAATCACCAGAGATGGTTGTAATGTTCCTGCCGGGTGAATCCTTCTTCAGCGCGGCCCTCGAACATGACCCGGCACTCATAGAGGACGGCAGCATCAAGAAGGTCATCCTTGCAACCCCGACCACATTCATCGCCCTGCTGAAGGCAATAGCCTATGGATGGCAACAGGCGGAACTCACAAAACATGCACAGGAAATCAGCAAACTCGGCAAGGAGCTCTACGAGAGGTTTGCCGTGGCAATGGAGCATTTCTCAAAGACAGGAACACACCTTGAAAAGGCGGTCGAGAGTTATAACTACGGGGTCAGGTCAGTGGAGTCAAGGCTGCTTCACTCTGTCCGGAGGTTCAAGGAACTCGGCATCTCCAGCAGGAAGGAAGTGCCGGTACTCGAAGAGATCGATGAACGGCCCAGGGGGATTGATATACCTGAATCGGTGTAGTAGCCCTTCATACACCTTAAATATTCCACACATCACCAGACCATATTCCCTGTAACAAACCTGCGCGTCAGATCCTGACCAGGGCTGGAAAAGATTTTTTCACTCTCTGCCTCTTCAATAATACAACCTCCATAAATAAAGGCAACCCTGTCTGCAAGCCTCCTTGCCTGAAACATATTGTGGGTTATCATTATAATGGTCATTCCATTACCGGCCTTGATCTCCTTCAGTGCGGTTTCAATAATCTCCGTATTAACAGGGTCAAGCGAGGCCGTGGGCTCATCAAGGAAGAGATACGCAGGATTTATGACCAGCGCCCTTGCTACCCCAGTACGCTGTGCCTCACCTGATGACAGGGTTCGCACGTTTTTATATATCTTGTCTGAAAGTTTAAACCTCTCCAGGATGTTATGAACCCTGTCCCTGACAACATGCCTGTCCATACCCCTGATACGCAGGCCGTAGGCAACATTACTGAAAACCGTATCATTAAAAAGTGAGTCCCCCGGCAGCACAACAGCTATCTTTCTCTTCAGGGAAATATCCTTTTTTACAGCCCCCCTGTTATCGCTGTATATGACCTCTCCTTTATCCGGAGCCTCCAGGAGCGAGGCTATCCTGAGCAGAGTGGACTTTCCGCTTCCGTTTGGACCGATGATTGCGTTAAAAGAGCCTGCATTAACAGAAAAGCTGCAATCTCTCAAGGCAACGTGACTGTCATAGGTCCTGGATATATTTTTCAGTATCAGGTTCATCCGTTATATTCATGTACAGAAAATTACCGGCAAACAGATATGTCTGCGGATTAATCAGAGTCTGTTTACCTGTACACCCTCCTCTGGAACAGATACATGGCAGAGTTAATCCCCAGGGAGATCAAGAGCAGGATTATCCCGAGCGCTATTGCAAGATCAAAATTACCCTTGTCGTACTCAAGGGCTATGGTTGTTGTCATCACCCGCGTATACCCGGCAATGTTTCCACCTACAATCAGAACCGCTCCAACCTCTGCCATCACCCTGCCGAGACCTGCCATTACAGATGATATAATCCCGTATCTTGCATCCTTCACTACAGCTACTGATGCCTGTATCTCCGTGGCCCCGAGACCAAGGGCTGCCAGCCTTATATTCGGCCTGACAGATGTAATGGATGAATAACTCATCGCCGCTATTATGGGAAAGGCCAGCACTGTCTGGGCGACAATCATTGCCGATGGCGTATAGAGGAGCCCCATAAAACCAAGCGGCCCACTTCTTGAAAGCATCAGATACAGGAACAACCCGACCACAACCGGCGGCAGGCCCATAAAAGTATTCAGTATATTTATAAAAGCCCCCTTAACGGGAAACTCCCTGAATGACAGAACATAAGCACAAACAATCCCTGCAATGGATGCAATGGCAATGGCCACGCCGGAGACATAAAGCGACAGAAATATAATCTCCATCAGCTCTCTATCCAGAGAGGCTATCAGGTGAAAGGCCTTTATGAAAGAAGATAGTATTTCGTTCATTGGATATCAGGAGCATCTAATGTTTGAACAACAGAAGTTTTTTATCTGCGCAAATCCGTGAAATCTGCGGATATAATTCCCCGGCTCACCTTGCATTCGGATGAAAGAGCTGATTCCCACGGGAGTCCCTGAAAGCAGCTATTGCCTTCTGCCCCTTCTCTGAAACAAGAAAATCAATAAACTTCATTGCTTCACTGTACTTCACATACGGGTGTCTTTCCGGATTGACCGCCATTACACCATACTGGTTAAAGAGCATCCTGTCCCCCTCCACCAGTATCTTTAAATCAAGCCGTTCCCTGTCCTTCAGTGCAAGCCATGTCCCCCTGTCAGTAAGCGTATACGCCCTCTTCTCATTGGCGATCCTCAAGGTCTTCCCCATCCCCTGACCAACCTCAAGATACCACCTGCCGCCCTTTGGGGTCATACCCGCCTTTTTCCATATCTTCATCTCCTTCTTGTTGGTCCCCGAGTTATCTCCCCTTGAGACAAAAGGCACTTTGGCCGCACTTATCTTTCCGAACGCCTCAACAGCAGACTTGACTCCCATAATCCCGGCCGGGTCGTCAGGAGGGCCGACAATAATAAAATCGTTGTACATAACATCGTGACGATTTACGAAATAGCCCTCCTTTACGAGTTTCAGCTCATCATCCTTTGCGTGCACAAGCAGTACATCGGCATCTCCCCTTTTGCCGATCTCCAGTGCAGCCCCTGTGCCGACAGCCACAACATCCACCTTTATACCCGTCTCCTTCTCCACAATCGGCAGGAGATAATCAAAGAGTCCTGAGTTCTGGGTGCTTGTGGTGGATGCACAGCGTATCCTTGTCCCGGCAGCAACTGTGCTCACGCATAACACAGACAACATAAAGACCAGCAACATGGCATTTCTGAATAATCTCATACTGTAAAATCTCCTTTTGTTGTTTTATATTGCAAACGTACAGATATATCAAGTTTTTATTATACTCAAAATGAGTGATTCTTTTTAACCGGACAGAAGCATCCAAAACAGACGGTGCAGGAAGAAAACAGGTTGCATTTGATACTGGTAATACCCTACAATTCAGGGTGCAGCACAAGCATGTTGTCGGGCATCGTTTAAACAACTTAATTTATACCGGAGGTGAAGAGATGGCAAGTTTAAAAGGAACCAGAACAGAAAAGAATCTTCTGACATCCTTTGCAGGTGAATCACAGGCAAGGAACCGCTATACTTATTTTGCGTCAAAGGCTAAAAAGGAAGGATACGAACAGATATCAGCCATATTCCTGGAGACAGCGGAGAACGAAAAGGAGCACGCAAAGAGATTCTTCAAGTTCCTCGAAGGCGGTGAAGTAGAGATAACAGCAGCATTCCCGGCAGGCGTAATCGGAAGCACAAGGGAAAACCTCAAGGCATCGGCTGAGGGGGAAAACTTTGAGCATACAAAGATGTATCCCGAGTATGCCCGCATTGCTGATGAAGAGGGTTTCCCGGCAATTGCTGCAGCGTTCAGGGCGATAGCGGCTGTTGAGAGCCAACACGAGAAACGCTACCTGTCGCTACTTGAAAACATTGAGAAGGACAGGGTTTTTAAGCGGGACACCTCTGAAAAGTGGAAATGCAGGAACTGCGGCTACATACACGAAGGCACCGAGGCACCGGAAATATGCCCGGCATGTGAACATCCAAGGTCATACTATGAATTATTCGAAGAGAATTACTGATACCAACACCAGTATCCAGAGATAAAAAAGCCACAACCATGGGAAAGAAGCGATATGATTGACTCTGAACGGTTTTAATTATCACTCTTGTCTCACCCGGACGGTGAGGCGTGATAATTACCTCGGAGACAGACAGGATGTCTGTTGAGAATGAGTGAAGGGTCTGTCATATCGCTTCCAACAACCATATCACTTCCGGATTCGGGGTAATAGTGAGCAAAACCTTACAAACCTTGACTGCAAAGGCATAATCGAACCCTACATTCCTTCACACCACTGCCTGGCATTCTGAAACATCTTCAGCCAGGGAGAGGCATCCAAATCCCGTCTCCATTCTTCCGGCATCCACGCCCACTGCCATTTGAGGAACGTCCTCTCAGGATGGGGCATCATTGCAAGGTGCCGTCCGTCAGGGGAGCAGAGCGCTGCAATACCGTGAGGAGAGCCGTTAGGGTTAAATGGATAGACCCCGGTTACCTCACCATTGTCATCGGCATACCTGATGGGGGCCAACCCCTTTTCCAGAACCTCTTTCTCTATCCTGCTGTCAGGAAAATAGGCCCGTCCTTCACCGTGGGCAACCCAGACACCAAGAACCGAGCCCTCCATGTTCCGGAGCATTATTGCCTGGTCTGAAAAGACCCTGACTGTTGAAAACCGCGATTCAAACCTGTCCGAGCGATTCCGGATAAACCTCGGCTGCTCCCTGTCGTCTATCCCCCTCCAGGGGACCCATCCAAGCAGTGCCATCAACTGGCAGCCGTTACATACACCAAGGCTGAATGTGTCCTCACGCGTATAAAACCTCTCAAACTCATCAAAAATCCTTGAATTAAACCGTATGGCACCGGCCCAGCCCTTGGCAGAGTCAAGCACATCAGCGTAGCTGAAACCGCCGACAAAGGCTATGCCCCTGAATCCATCAAGGGTAACCTTTCCGCTCAGGAGGTCGGTCATGGTGACATCCCATGTATCAAACCCTGCCTGATGAAAGGCAGACGCCATCTCCCTGTCGCCGTTGCTGCCCTCCTCACGGATAATGGCCACCCCTGGTTTGTTCTCCCTTTCGAGCAAGTCAGGAGCGGTCGTCTCCGGCGTAAAGGTCAGGTGGTATGACGGTCCCACTCTTTCACGGGAAACCCTCTTCTCCTCATCAACACAGAGGGGGTCGGCCTGGAGCCTGTCAAGATTATAGCTGGTCTCCTCCCACATCCCCCTCAGCAGGGGCATCGACTCTTTTATTTTCTCTTTTCCGTTAACCTTTATCCGTACCGTCTTTTCAGCGAGGGTCTTTCCTATTACCTGACAGGGCACACCACTGTCTGTCAGGACCTTTAAAACTGCCTCCTCTTTCTCAGGCATATACTCCATCACAAGGCCGAGCTCCTCTGAGAACAGTACCCTCAGCGGGTCAATGTCTGCTGCGAGGTCTATCTCAAGACCGGAATTACCGCCAAAGGCCATCTCAAGCAGGGTGGTGACAAGGCCGCCGTCACTGCGGTCATGGCCTGAAAGTATAAGGCCGTCTGCCAACAGTTGCTGTACTGCATTAAAGGTGCGTTTTAAAAGCCCGGGGGTTTCTACATCAGGGGAGTTATCTCCAACCTGACCATAGACATTGGCAAGTGCTGATCCGCCAGGCCTGTATCTTCCTTCTCCAAGGTCGATATATATAAGCCTGCTTCTGCCGGGCATCTTTATATCAGGGGTAACCCCCATGGTTATATCAGGGGAGGTGACATAGGCTGAGATAACCAGGGTTCCGGATGACTTGACCACCTCCGTGCCATTATCAGGGTCTTTTACAACAGCAGCCATGGAGAGGCTGTCCTTGCCCCCATCTATTGCAATCCCCAGATCAAGGAGTATATCCCTCAAGGCAACGGCTGCATCATAAAGCCTTGCCCCTTCACCCGGCAACTTTGCCGCCCACATCCAGTTGGCGGAACATTTTATATCCTCAAGTGCTGAAACCCTTGCCCAGACTATATTTGTCAGCGCCTCCCCCACACTCAGCCTCGCCATTGCCGCAGGGCTTATAAGACCCTTGACCGGCTGTTCCCCGATAGAGATAGCAGCACCTGTAAGGCCAAGATGGCTCTGTGCCACTACTGCCGCATCAGCAAGGGTGAGCTGCAGGGGACCGGTACACTGCTGCTGTGCAATGAGGCCTGTAACGCTCCTGTCTACCTTGTTTGCAAGGAACCTCTTTGAACCGACTGACAGGAGTCTCAAAACCCTCTCAAGGGCATCCCTCACAGTAAGCCCTTCGGGCAGTCTCAACGGCTGAAGCCCTGTATTTATATGTTCGAGTCTGAACGTCTTCTGCGGCATCTTGCCCAGGATTTTTGAGAGGTCAAGATTTACGGGTGTGGTGTCATCAAACGCATCATGCAGGACAATGTACCCATCGCCTGTAATCCCGCCAATCACGGAAAAGGGCACCTTCTCCCTCTCACAGAGTGATTTAAAAACATCTATCCTGTCAGGCCCTATGAGAAGGGCATCATTCTCCTGATACTCCGCACCCCATATCTCGAGCACAGAGAGTGTATTATCTCCAACAAGGACATCTCTTATCTCAATCCTCGCACCGGCCGGATAAATAATCTCCTTGACAACATTGCAGTTTCCGCCTGCACCCTGATCGTGAATGCTTATGACCGGATTATCCTCAGCCATCTCAACGCAGGCACGGATTACCCGGTTGAGTTTTTGTTCCATCTCGGCATCACCACGCTGCACAGCGCTGAAGTCGAGTTCCTCAACATTCTCTCCCTGTATCATACTCGAGGCTGCACCACCACCTATACCGATACGGTATGCCGGCCCTCCAACCTTTACAACAAGCATTCCCTTTTCAGGCTCGCCCTTCTCTATATGCCTTGCATCTATCTGACCGACTCCTCCGGTAAACATGATGGGCTTTATCCACTCCCGCCTCTCACCGTCAGGGAGTCTCAGCCCAAAAGAGCGTGTAAAACCCTGTATCAGCGGCTCACCAAACTTGTTGCCGTAATCTGAGGCCCCGTTGCTCGCCTCTATCTCTATCTCAAGGGGAGTGGCAAGATTGGATGGATAAACAAATGTCTCATCCTCCCAGGGCAGAGGGTAACCGGGAATATTCAGGTTACCCACACAGTACGCTGCAGTCCCTGCCACAACAAGGCTGCCCCTGCCGGTGGCATGGCCATCCCTTATCCTCCCCCCTGTACCTGTCTCTGCCCCGGGAAATGGGGCAACACCTGTGGGAAAGTTGTGTGTCTCTGCTGTAAAGATGATGTGGTACTTCAGTTGTTCCGGGGAGTAGGGGGAAGGATTTCCAGGATTCCGGGGCATAAGGCCCATAATCCCGTATCCAGCTATGGCGCTTGAATTGTCCTTAAAGGCGATAACACTGTTGCCCGGCCTGGCAAGAAGGGGTACCGTTACAATATCCATGAGGGTATCGGGAACCTCTCTGCCGTCAATTACCAGTCTCCCTTTAAAAAACCAGTGCCGGGAGTGCTCACTGTTGGACTGGCCCAGGTCAAAACACTCGACATTGGTCGGGTTACGTCCTATCTCCTTAACAAAGAGGTTGTAGTAGTAATCAATATCCCAGTCGTCAAGACCAAGGCCCAATTTCCTGTTTATCCTCTGCAGGGCCTCAGGCCCCTCTTCGATAAGGGGAACCACATAGACAGGCTCAGGCTTTATACCGGTCTCAAAGGTCGTCAGCCTTTCAGGGTAGTAACACTCGGTCATCCTGTCATGCACGAGCGGCAGGAAGAGTGATAGTAAACGGTCAAGCGTTTCACGGTCATGCGGGGAATTCAGCAGTACGCGGTATCTGCGTGAACGTTCTATGCGTGTGACACCCGTCAAACCGCAGGAGCGGCATACGGAGACCGCATTAGTCGACCAGGAGGTCGTGAAATTCATCCTCGGACCGACCTCCGCAAGAAAGGCTGAAAAATTTTCTGTGCTGCCCTGCTCTAAAAAAGACTCTGAGGAAAGGTTTTCAGGCTCAAAAGTCTCGGAGAGGAGCCATTGCAGTGTCTCCAGCTCCTCAGTTGCAAGCGGGGCAGCGGCCTCAACATAAAAACAGAACTCCGTCTCTATATCGTCCACATCAGGAGACACCCCTTCCCTGACACGTGTAAGGAGGTTCTCTTTCCTGGTCTCTGCAAGTGCTGGTTTTCTGTAAAAGTATGTAAGTTTCAATTGAAATATACCATTGGATGAGTTTGACGTGGAGTATTGTAACCAAAATCCCGTAATTTTTAAAACCGGCGCAGATTCAGTACCGAAATTGCTCAAGTTTAGGTTATAATATTCGGCAAACAACGACCTGAATAAAGTATTCCGGAGACACATAATGAAAAAAACCATCTTCATCTTCATTATATTAGCCTGCCTTGTCATACCCATATCTTCAAAAGCCGGCACAGAGGAGCAGGAAAGTAAAATAAAGACACGGACCGAGTTATCTTTTGTGCAGACATCCGGCAATACAGACACTCAGACATTCTCTATAAAATCAGAGGCAAAAAAAGAGGGTATCAAGAACAGATACTTTTTGACTGCAAATGCACTGTATGCAAAAGAGGACGGCAGGGAAACCTCGAATAAATTATCAATAGACGGCAGGTGGGAACGGGTGCTCTCGGAAAGATTATTCGGCCTCCTGACATCAGGTTTTTCAATGGATAAATTCTCGGGTTATGAATACAGGTTATACGGCGGGCCGGGTCTGGGTTATGACCTTATAAAGACCGACCGGCACGTGCTGCAGTCACTCCTCTCTCTCATATACAGTTATGATGAGTTTTCAGTAGGGGATGTGAGCTCTGACAGCTACATGACAGGAAAGCTTACTGTCAAATATGAGTGGAAAATACTTGAAAACCTGAAACTCAAGGAAAAGCTGGATTATTCCGTCTCATTCAAGGATACGGATAACTTCTTTATAGATTCGGCAACCTCTGTAGAGGCAAAGATCAACCGCGCACTCTCGCTTGGTCTCAGTTACGTTGTAAACTATCAAAACCTGCTGCCCTCCCCGGAAATTCAACATACTGACACAACATTCCTGACCACCCTGATTATTGATTTTTAGCGCATAAAGGAGAGGCCTTTGCCTAATATTTCCCGATAATAGCTTCGAGTTTCAGCGCTATCCCCGGAATCGATGAAAATCCCTCATTCCTTGGGAAGGAGACCCGGGGGGAGACCTCATAGAATATCCAGTTTCGCCATATCCTCTGGCGGTACCTCATCTGCAGTACAGTCTCTTCCAGCCTGTTGTTCGGCCGCGTCTGAAAATCGTTGATCCATTCATAGCTGAGTACGCGCCGGGAACTCAGGTACTGGAAAAAATACATATTCAGGTTATAAAAAAAGCCGTCCCTGTGTTCAAACCATGACCCGTCAGCAGTGGTGCGGAAAAAGAACCTGTTGGAGACAGGCCTTTCCAGGTCGATAAGGGTCCTGGTTTCAAGGCCTTCATCAGCAAGCCATTTCAGGGACTGTGTGAACCGGAAGATCCACGCATCAAGTTTGACCTGATGCCTGTAACGGCCTTCTGCATAAAAGACGGGCGTAACACGGCTGAACCGCAATCCGATATTTGCCGAGATGTTACGCCTCAAAGTCTCTTTTAATTTGTACTGAAGAGATAGAAGCAGGTTTTGTTTGTCGGTGCTCTCGAACTTCTCCCTCCTGTCCTCTGTTGGCGTGTTATCCGGGCTGAGGGAATTATCCGGCTCTCCCGAAATCATAAGGTTCAGCCTTTGTTGCAATTTTGGAAGGGAGAGCCTGAAGTTGGTCTTGATATCAAAGGCAGGTTTTGCTCCTTCTTCCACAAGGGAGTAAAGTTTGATCCTTAATCGTGTCCTGTTCTCTTCGGCAACCGTTCTGTCATTATCAAAGAATGAATCGAGCCAGTCTGCAATGCCGAGGATATCTTCCGACAAATTCCTGTGATACCGGTCTATTATGGTGTCGCCTTCAGATGTAGCCTCAGGGAGTTCAGGTCCTTCTGAGCCCCCTGTTTGTGCGCTGGCTTCTGAAAGGATTAGTTGATTAACGACCGGAAAGCCGGTCCCGAACGGGATAAGGACCATGATTACAGTCACCGCACAGATGGTTGCAACAGAAATGCATCTCCTGCCCGAAGAATACAACTAAAAAAGCCCCTTCTGAGAAGACATAGCGGTCTCCCATATCCTCATTCCGAGCCCTTCCATATAATCCCGGTTTTCAAGATTCTCTTTCCACTCAGGGGGAATACTGTCAATCCCCCACCAGGCACCGGCAATTGCCCCGGTCATGGCCCCGATAGTATCCGTATCTCCTCCAAGGCTTACTGCATAAATCAGTGCCTCTTTAAAACTGGAGTTGGCCAAAAAGGAAAAGATGGCCGTGGGCACTGAATTGAATGCCTCAATGCCGTTTCCCAGCTCTCTCACCACCTGTTCCCTGTCCTCCAATTTATCCAGTAATTCTTTCAGAGCATCCATCTTCTTCCTGTAAATATCAACCCTTGTAAATTCCTTTAATTTTTCAGGAAAATCCCGTTCCTCCCTTATGGCCAGACTCACGGCATAGGCCTGAAGTGCCGCCCCCTCCATCCCAAGGGGATGGCTGTGTGTGATCCGGCTTGATTGACAGGATATCTCCCTCAGTTTTTCAGGGTCGTTATAATAAAACAAGCCGACAGGTGCTACCCTCATGGCTGATCCATTTCCAAAGGATCCCCCGTCATATAATTCCCTGTCCGGATTCTCATCCCATTTACGGCCTGATTTTATCATCTCAAATATCCTCGGAGGACCAGCCCCATAGCCGCGCAGGGGCTCCCTCTCAAAACTGCTCACAAAGAGCCGTGCCATGTGCGCTCCGTCAAAGCCGTTACACTCGATCAGCGATTCAGCCACTGCAATCATCATTGCAGTATCGTCGGTATACACCGGACCGGGTTCTGTTACTTCCTTAAAACCATAAGTCCCTTCCCTCTGTGCACCGAGTGAGTCTCCAATGGCTGAACCGATCAGGCTGCCGATAAATTTTGAAGGTCCCAATTTCTTATCCCTCCATTTACGCATCATACATGCCCAAGAACTGTATCGTAGGCTTTACGGAGAGTTGCAAGTGGCAGGAAAAGCTCTAACGGCCTGTCAGGCAGTGGTATGAAACCGAATTGCTCGTAATACGCTTTTGCATCATTATTCTTTGCATCTACAAAGAACCCGATAATTCCCACGTTGCTGGAAACATTGATGATCCGTTCTATTGCATTAACCAGCATATGCATTCCCAATCCCTGACGCTGTCGTTCTTTGGCTACAGCAAGGCGGGCAAGCTTGGCTGCCGGAGCCTTATGAGGATATTTTTTTACATACTCGCGAGGAAGCTTTTCAACGAAAACTTCACAAAAAGCTAATGTAAAAAATCCTGTTATTTCAGTTGGCACTGCATCATCGACGAGGACAAATGTTCTGGAGATTCCTTTGTTGAGATGCTGGCGGGCTATATTCTTTAAATATTGGTTTAATTCAGGAACACCGCAGTCAAAATCTGACCTGTTGTGCTCTTTGCTAAGCGTTTTTATTCTTAGCATCAGGGAATGACTTTTTATACGATTTTACAGCACTCTTTAACCTGCGATTGGGCTTTGGCGGGTTCTCAACAGCATCAAGGAATACACTTGCGGAGCGCTTAGACATTCTGATAACCCGTTCTTTTTCAATAATCTCTTCTGCTTTCTCAAGTGCTGACTGTACAAGAAACTGGTTCAGCGTAGCACCCGTAAACTCGGCAGCTTGAGTTAGCGTTTCATACACATTGGCCGGTATCCGCGCTGAAACCCTTTCACTTTTTTTACATACCGACATTTTAACTCCTTTCTGTCTCACACATAATAGTATGCAAACTACCATATTTAGCTTAACATTATGGAGCCAAAATGGCAACAACCTGTCGGTATGTCTATCGAAGATAAGGAAAAAAAACTCAGGAAACAAGTCTCTTTATAAACTCTATATCGAGATTCTCCCTGAGCAAATCCGCCCAGCGGTCAAGGGCCTTATCCCGGAGGGCCGCATACTCAATAACCGTATCAAGGGGTTCAAAACCCTTTCTGATTCTCAGGCCGTTTATAAGTGATCTCCTGAAGGAGTCATTGTCAAATATACCGTGAATATATGTGCCCCACACATCACCGTTTGATGCCCCGTCAGGGATGATCCGGCCTTCACCCCGGGTTATCCTGAAGAGCCCGGAAGTCACAGGGGTCCTGCCCACATGGATCTCATACCCTCTCAGTCCTTTGAGCCCCTTGTCAATAAGGGGAATGCCAACACCCTCTGCCATCACCTGAAAGGTGCTCTTCTCCGTATCAAGCACTGTCTCGGTATCAAGAAAACAGAGCCCTCTAACCTCCTGCTCGGCACTCTCAACCCCGTAGGGGTCCCTGATAACCCTGCCAAGCATCTGATATCCGCCGCATATGCCTATCAGCGGGATCTCTTTTGATACAGCATTTCTGAGGAGGTCTTCAATGCCTGATTCTCTCAGGTAAAGCAGGTCCCTGACAGTATTTTTTGAACCCGGAATGATTACAAGGTCGGAGTTAAGGATATCCTCCTCTCTCAGACTGTATTGCAGCTCCACGTCAGGCTCATAGAGAAACGGGTCAAAGTCGGTAAAGTTTGATATATACCTCAACCTCAGTACCGTTATCCTTATGGGCCTTACCCCGGCAGACGGCCTGATTCTCTCAATGGCAAGGCCATCTTCCTCGTGAAGACCGAGGTCTCCAACATAGGGAAGCACACCTATCACAGGCACACCGGTCTTTTCTTCAATCAATCTGTTGCCGGGCGTGAGGATATCCATGTCTCCCCTGAATTTGTTTATTATAAAGGCCTTGATATAGTCTGCATCACCGTCAAGAAGTGCAACTGTGCCGTAAAGGGAGGCAAAAACTCCCCCCCTGTCAATATCACCAACAAGGATTACCGGAGAGCCGGTATGCCTTGCCACTGCCATATTTACAATCTCCTCCTTCACAAGATTAATCTCTGCAGGGCTCCCGGCACCCTCGATCACAATAAGCTCATATTCCCTGCTCATCCGCTCCCAGGCATCCCTCACAGCCTCCCACGCCACTTTCCTGAATTTGTAATAATCTATTGCCTTCATGGTGGAGTGCACCTTGCCAAGGAGTATAACCTGTGCACCTGACTCACCTGTAGCCTTAAGCAGGATGGGATTCATATAAACAGACGGCTCCACACCTGCGGCCTCTGCCTGTAGTACCTGTGCCCTGCCTATCTCACCACCCTCTTTTGTAACAAAGGAGTTGAGGGCCATGTTCTGCGACTTAAAGGGCGCCACCTTTATCCCCATATCCCTGAATATGCGGCAAAGCCCTGCCACAATAAAGCTCTTCCCAACACCGGAGCCCGTCCCCTGTATCATCAATGACCTGCTCATATTCATTACTCCATCACTCTTTTTTCATCTTTCATCCTGTTCATCCTGTCTAAAATTTTCTCCCTGCCAATCTGCTACAAAAAATCTATCTTCCGATAACATCCCTAATAGCACCCTCTTCCACCCCGGTCTCTATCCTCACCCTGCCGATATCCTCGGGCAGTACAAACCTGAGCCGGCCAGCAACTGTTTTTTTATCTATCGCCATTGCCGCAAGCATCGGTGCAGGATCAAGCGTTGTATCTGCAGACACGGGCAACCCGTATGAATCTATCAGGGCCTTTATCTCCGCAGCCTTTCCCTTCTCCAGAAAACCGAGAGCCTCTGACAGCTCAGCCTCGTAAACCATGCCTATTGCCACTGCCTCGCCATGCAGATACCGCCTGTAGCCGGTCACTGTCTCAATGGCATGACCGATGGTATGGCCGTAATTAAGTATGGCCCTCAACCCTTCCTCGCGCTCGTCCCTTGATACCACATCTGCCTTTATCTCACAGGAACGTCCGATTATAAGGGCAAGGCATTCGGGATCAAGAGCCAATATCCTCTCCCTTTCCGTCCTGAGATAATTAAAGAATTCCACATCCCAGATAACGCCGTATTTTATCACCTCAGCCATGCCGGCAAGGAACTCCTTTTTGGGCAGGGTCTTCAGCGTGTCTACATCAATCCATACCAGCCGTGGCTGGTAGAAGGTCCCTATCATATTTTTGCCAAGGTAATGATTAACTCCGGTCTTCCCGCCTACAGAGCTGTCCACCTGAGCAAGGAGGGTTGTGGGGAGCTGCATATATGCAATACCACGCATGTAGGTTGATGCAGCAAACCCGGTTATATCTCCGATTACCCCGCCTCCAAGGGCAAGGATTGCCGATTTCCTGTCAAGCCCCACCTTCAACAGTTCACTCAGGATATGATAAGCCCAGAGAAAATCCTTGTACTCCTCACCATCAGGAATCAGGATGGTAGAGACATCATATCCTTCACTCCTCAGCGAGTTGACCACAACATCACCATAGAGCCCAAATACTTTGGGATTACTCACAAGGGCTGTCTTTGGAGAGAACTCATATTTCCTGAACTTCTCACCAATCCTCTCAAGTATCCCGCTGCCTATGGAAATTCCGTAGCTCCTCTCATCAAGCTCAACCCTTATCTCCTTCATCCTCTCTCCTCTGTCCGCATTGATAAAATCAAGTCTTTGTTCTGGATTTTAGCCCTAATCTGTCCATTTTTTCAACTAGACTGTTATAATACTCAACTATGCTTGCAAAAAGGATTATACCATGCCTTGACGTAAGAGACGGCCGCGTGGTAAAGGGTGTAAATTTTGTAAACATCCGTGATGCCGGCGACCCTGTTGAAAACGCCTTGTACTATGATGAACAGGGAGCGGACGAGCTGGTCTTCCTCGACATCACGGCCTCACACGAAAAACGTAATATCATCCTTGACGTGGTTGAGAAGACGGCTAACGATGTCTTCATGCCTCTGACAGTCGGAGGTGGAATAAGGAACCTCGACGATATACGCGACCTGCTGAACGCAGGTTGCGACAAAGTCGCAATAAATACCACCGCAATCAGAAATCCCGGCTTTATCAGGGAGGCATCCGAAAAGTTCGGCAGTCAATGCATAGTGGTCGCTATAGATGCCAGGAGATGCAGCAGGGCATCAGGAGAACCTCCGGACTGGCTGTTGCAGAACGAATCCCTCGAATTCCTGAATCTCAAATCGTCAATCGTCAAACGCCAATCCCCCATCTGGGAGGTCTACACACACGGTGGAAGGAAACCGAGGGGGCTTGATGCTGTCAGATGGGCTCAATATATGGAAGAGCTTGGCGCTGGAGAGATATTGCTCACCTCAATGGACAGGGACGGGACAAAGGACGGCTATGACATAGAACTCACAAGTACTGTAGCTGAGGCAGTGGGCATACCTGTTATTGCATCCGGCGGAGCAGGAAACCTTGAACACCTCTACGAGGCCCTGACCGATGGCAAGGCAGACGCTGTGCTCGCTGCATCCATATTCCATTACAGGGAATACACTATAAGGGAA
The DNA here is from genome assembly GCA_035873375.1 of Nitrospirota bacterium. Classification (NCBI taxonomy): domain Bacteria; kingdom Pseudomonadati; phylum Nitrospirota; species Nitrospirota bacterium. The sequence continues at coordinate 22,821 of JAYWMQ010000041.1, forward strand.
GCAAAGGAATATTTAAGATCAAAGGGCGTGGTTGTAAGGCTATGAGTTTTCTAAAAATAGCAACTATTCAGAATATTACAAGAAATTTTTACCCCCCTGGAGGAAAGAAAGAATGAATATTGATGAACTCTGTATTAACACTATCCGCTTTCTTGCGGTGGATGCGGTTGAAAAGGCACAGTCCGGTCATCCGGGCATGCCAATGGGTGATGCTGCAATGGCATATGTCCTCTGGAGCAAGGCCCTCAAGCATAATCCGAAAAACCCTCAGTGGTCCAACAGGGACAGGTTTGTACTTTCGGCAGGACACGGTTCCATACTCCTTTACAGTCTCCTCTACCTGAGTGGTTATCCTCTTGGGCTTAAAGACATAAAGAACTTCCGCCAGTGGGGGAGCAAGACACCCGGACACCCCGAATATGACCCGAAGACCGGAATAGAGACAACCACTGGTCCGCTTGGCCAGGGCTTTGCCACCGGTGTCGGTATGGCAATTGCCGAAAGATATCTGCGGGAATATTTCAATAAACCGGGCTTCCCGATTGTTGACTACAATATCTACTCAATCTGCAGTGACGGCGACCTCATGGAGGGAGTCTCCTCAGAAGCGGCCTCACTTGCAGGACACCTGAAACTGGGAAAACTCGTCTATCTGTACTCGGACAACAGGATTACCATTGAGGGATCCACCGACCTCTCTTTTTCTGAAAATGTGACGGCCCGCTTCAAGGCCTACGGCTGGCATGTCCAGCGGGTTGACGGCAATGACCTGAAAGGGGTTGAAACCGCCCTCAGTGAGGCAAAAAGAGAAGAAGACAAACCCTCACTCATCATTGCAAGGACGCATATCGCCTTCGGCAGCCCCAACATGGAGGGCACTTCCGAATCACATGGCGCTCCGCTTGGAAAGGAAGAGGTACGGCTGACAAGGATGAATGCCAACTGGCCGCTGAGCCCGAAATTCATGGTTCCGCAAAAGGCACTGAAACACATGCGAAAGGCTGTTGACAGAGGGAAAAAAGCAGAGGGTAAATGGAAGAACCGCTTAAAGGTATACAGGAAAAAATATCCCGGGCTTTATATAAAGTGGAGGGAATTCAACAACGGCATTCTGCCTGACGAATGGGATGCCGGGCTGCCCGAATTTAATCCGGGGGATGGAGCAATAGCCACGCGTTCTGCATCAGGAAAAGTGCTCAATGCACTTGCCGACAGAATGCATAATATCATCGGTGGTTCTGCAGACCTTGCACCCTCCAATAATACATATCTGAAAAAATATGCTGATTTCGGGATAAAGAAAGGCGGCAGGAACCTCCATTTTGGCGTAAGGGAACATGCCATGGCAGCAGCCATGAACGGAATGGCCCTCTCAGGACGCATCATTCCCTATGGCGGAACATTCCTGGTATTTTCAGATTACATGAAGCCGGCAATAAGACTCGCCGCCATGATGAAACTGCATGTCATCTACGTCTTTACCCACGACTCCATCGGTCTTGGAGAAGACGGCCCGACTCATCAGCCGATAGAGCATCTTGCCTCACTAAGGTCGATCCCGAACCTTATAGAGATACGCCCCGCTGATGCCAACGAGGCAAGGGAGGCATGGAAAACAGCCCTCCGGCACAAAGGAGGCCCGGTTGCCCTTATACTTACAAGACAGAAACTGCCTGTAATAGACAGGAAAAAATATGCCCCGGCAGATGGAACAGACAGGGGAGGATATATCATTGCAGATACAAGAGGGACACCGGACCTGATCCTTATGGCCTCAGGCTCTGAGGTTCATCTCGCCCTCTCGGTCTGGGAGAAGCTTAAGAAGGAAGGGAAAAAGGTGAGGGTCGTCAATATGGCATCCCTTAAACTCTTTGACAAACAGCCCAATAAATACAGGGAACGCGTATTGCCCTCAGGATGCGAGAAAAGGCTTGCAATAGAGGCCGGCTGCTCATTGAGCTGGCACAAATATGTTGGATTAAAGGGAGACATCCTCGGGATTGACAGGTTTGGTGCATCTGCACCTCACAATGTGCTGCTTGAAAAGTTTGGCTTCACAGTTGAAAATATCCTTGAAAGGGCCGGGAAACTCCTGAGCTCAGGATAGCGCGTTGTCTCATGATGCAGACTAAAGAACCTCACATTGTCCCTAAACAGATTATCTACGGATTCTTTCTCATTGGTCTGATTTCTGCTGTAGCCTTCAGGTCATTAATAGTATTTCAGCATTTAAATCCCCAATGGGTAAGACCTGTATGGTATACAGGTACGATAGGATACTGCTTCTTCTTCCTCTACCGGTACGGAATCTCAAAGAAGAGGAAAAGGACGGTTGACGGGTTCCGGCTGATAGATAAACTGAAATCCGAGGCCCCTCTGTCGGATGAGGACAGGAAGGTCCTCCTGTACCTGCTCTCTTCCATCAAGGCCTCGCTTGAAGACATTAATTACGCTATCATATTCCTGCTATCCATAGCTGCAATTGTTGCAGATCTGATTCTCAGTGCAATGAGCTGAATAAAGACAAAACAGAAAGGGGCATGCGTGAAAGTTTATCCACTCCATGCCCCTGATTTATAGATTAAAGTAACGTTATGATTATGATTATCTGAAACAGGATGAACTACAGTTACTTCTTCTTACCGCCAACGGTCTCTTTTAACCCCTTACCGGCTTTAAATTTAGGAGCCTTTCTGGCGCGTATCTTTATGCTTTCTCCTGTCCTTGGATTCTTCCCTTTTCTTGCCTTCTGTTTTACAACACTGAAGGTGCCGAACCCGGCAATTGTAACCTTCTGACCCTTTTTGAGTGTTGCGGTTATGGTGCTGAGCATAGCATTTACTGCCTTTGCAGCCTCTGTCTTTGTGGTCTCCAGTGCAACGGACACCTTCTCAATTAATTCGGATTTGTTCATAAATAAACCTCCTTATATTTTAATAATGCTACCATTTTACAGGATTTCTGCATATTAAGGCAAAATTTTTTTGATTTACGCAGGTTTGGAGGATGATATCGGATGGAGCTGACCTGAAATAAGGGTAAAATGATGGTAGGCGATGGTGGTTTCGAACCACCGACCTCTGCCGTGTGAAGGCAGCGCTCTCCCACTGAGCTAATCGCCCACGTTGTACAAAAGATTAAAAAGACTTTTTTGCCGCAGATTTCGCAGATAAACACAGATACATAAATTTTAAAGAACGTATTTAAATATCCTGAACATATGAGGACATCTGCATATATCTGCGGCTAAATAGCTGTTGAAATTATATAGAAATCAGTGGCAGGCTGTCAAATCCAGACTACTTTACCGAAGTCTTTTATTCCCTCTACAATATGATTTGTAGTCCCCCTGTAGCCTGCCTTCAGCTCTGATTCAAGGCCGTAGTGTTTAAGGCATGTGCCGCAGGAAAATATCTCTACCCCCATGGATTCAATATCCCGTATGCTCGGGATTATCTCCTCATTTATCGTGGTGAGTTTCACTCCTGCATTCAGGAAGAAAATCATGTCAGGCAAGTCGCGGGTCACTTTCATCGTCTCAAAAAACCCCTTCATAAGTATCTTTCCGAGCTCCTCGTCCTTGCCGAGGGTATCGGTGCCGATTATCATCAGGATATCCTTTCCGGTTTTCTCCTCTGCCGACTCTTCCTTGCTCACGGTCTCCTCAGGGGTAAAATCGCATACATATCCCTTTGTAATCCTTACAGACCAATATCCGTTTTTCTTTTCGGTCTTTACATGCATGCCATTTTTTCTGGCAAACCTGCCAAGATTGCCCACCGATGCCTCATTATCAACAAGCACCTCAACGGTTCCCTCTTCAATTGTATCAAGCACCTCTTCAGCCATCACAACCGGTTTGGGACATCCAAGTCCCCTGGCATCCACTCTCTTCATCAAGACCTCCCTTTTCTGCAGATACTATATTCAGCGTCCTGATTGCTTTGAAAACTCCCTGAGCAGCTCTTCCGTCTTCTTCAGATATTCACCAAATGCCGACCAATCCTCTTTCCTGAGGGCCTCACGTGCCTTTTCAAGACTCTCAAGGGCTTTTCTGCCGAGTTCCTTCTGCGAAAGCTCTGCTACAACCTTCTCCGGAATCTTCAACTCAGGCAATGAGCCCTTAAAAAGCTTTCTCAGGGCTGCCTCAAGATTGTCCTCCATGACAACCTTATTGCCATAGGCCACTATGACCCGCCTCAACTCCGGCAACCCTACCCTGTCTGTAGCAACCAGGTAGAGCGGCTGGACGTAGATGAGAGACCGCTCTATGGGGATTACGAGGAGACTGCCCCTGATCACATCAGAACCACTCTGTCCCCAAAGAGTAAGTTGTTGAGATATATAGGCGTTCTGGTCGATACGGGCATCCACCTGTCTGGGACCAAAGACCAACCTGTCTCTGGGAAACGTGTATACTACAACCTTTCCATAATTATCTCCATCACTCCTGGCCGCCATCCATGCAGCAAGGTTATCCCGTTTGGACGGGGTAAACGGCAACAGGAGTACAAACTCCTCTTCCTGACCGGCAGGAAGCTTCATTATTATATAGTAAGGTTCCATGGACTTGCCCTTATAGACCGGTATTTCCCAGAGGTCTTCCTTGTTGTAGAAAACCCTTGGATCAGTCATATGAAAGAGTGAAAACATTTTGGCCTGAACCCTCAAAAGACTGCGGGGATAACGGATGTGTTTTCTGAGACCATCAGGCATCTCACTTAAGGGTTTAAAGAGTGTGGGAAAAATCTTTCCGTAAGTACGGGCAATGATATCCGCATCATCATCAACAATATAAAAAGAGGTCGCACCATCATATGCGTCCACCACTACCTTAATGGGGTTGCGTATATAATTTATCCCCTGTTGCAGTGGCTTTGAATACGGGAGCCTGTCAGTGAATGTATAGGCATCTATAATCCAGTACAGCCTTCCTTTTTCAGAAACAACCATATAGGGGTCTGAATCATAGAGGAGAAAGGGTGCAATGGTGTTGACCCTCTCGATTATGTTTCTGTAATAGAGTATCCTGCTCTCCGAGGTTATATCGGTTGAGAGGAATATCTTGAAATTGCCGAAATACGTGGCATACAGCATTCGCTTGATAAAGGATGAGAGCTTGATACCGCCTGAGCCTTCATAAATCGTATAGACATTCCCTTCTGTGGTCGGGTAGCTGAACTCTTTTACCTTTGTCTTTACAATCACGTAATCATTGGGTTTCTCACCATAGTAAATCTCGGGACGTGTCACCTTGACATTGGTTGTTGATACAGGGGGAATGTCCTTTATAAAAAATTCCGGCAAACCCTCTCTTGTTATGCCGCTTACAGGCCCCATGGCAAGCCCTATGCCGTGGGTAAAGACGAGTCTTTCATTTATCCATGACTTCCCGGGCAGGTCCTCATAGGAGAGTTCCCTTGGAGAGAGCATCACCTGTGTGTATTTGCCTTCTATATCGTACCGGTCATTGTCAACATCAACAAACTTGTAGTAAGTCCTTATCTGCTGGAGCTGGCTGTATGTCTTCAGCAGTGGCCCCTCATCCCAGAGGCGTATGTTTCTGATGGTGGAGATATTCCTGTTGATGTCTGTAAATGTAAGCTTCTCACTCACATCAAAAGGTTCTGACTGAATCCTCTCAAGGTCATAGCCGTATCTGGTAAATTTTATATGCTGCTCAATGTAAGGCTTTTCAAGGACAATCTCATTGGGGGAGACCTTAAAATTCTGCAGCAGGGATGGATAGAGACCAATCCCCAGAAAGTAGGCGCCACCAAGAATGGCCAAAGGAAGGATGGCAGCATATTTGGACCTCCTTGTCACACCGACAAAAAACCCAACAGCAGTGGCAAGAGAGACCACAGTGAGCACATTCAACATCAGGAGCCGTGCATTGACATCCGTGTATGAGGCCCCGTAAAGCACACCGTGTTCATTAAAGAGGAGTGCGTACCTGTCAAGATAGAATTTCAGGGCCAGATTGACAATCCAGATGGACACGAGAAGGGATAGGTGTCTCTTGACCCTCCTGTCAATGGTTATCAAACCCTCTATATAGGTAATACCGCCTCTGAGTATATAATTCAGGGCAGTAAAGACAATGCCTGTCAAGAGCAGAATACTCAGAAAACTGTTTATGGAATCAATCAGTGGAAGTCTGAAGAGATAAAAGGAGACATCCCTGCTGAATACAGGGTCTGCCAGACCAGCGGGCTGAGCCCCCATAAACAGAAGCACCTCTTTCCAGTACCCACCTGCAGCAATGACTGCTACCAAAGAGGCAAGAACTGAAAGATACAGACCGAGGTGCTTGATCAGCCTGTTCATATCAAACTTTTTTAAGCCATAGAGCTCTTTCTCAATGCTGTAGATACGGCCCTGGGGAAATTCCTGCCTGTTTGCAATGAATATGTTTATCAAAAGAAACAGGGCTGCAATACCGCCTGCGGCCAGGCCGGTGAATACCTTTGCAAGAAAACTCTTCCTGAATACCGCCTCATATCCAACTTCCTTAAAAAAGAGCCAGTCAGTGTAGAAGCTGAGGGAGGTGAAAAAACTCAGTATCAGGGCAAGCAGGGCTGAGACAAGCACAATGAAGAGGACATTTCTTTTCATAGGCTATATTATAAAGGTGACCCGGCAGTTTAGTCCATCCCGGAAAATCAGAAAGACAATACCCTCCGGAGTTGTTTTTTTCTCAACCCCTCTTTTCTCCGTTTTGATGGTTCAGCAAATGCTGTTTGCAATCCGTTGGAAGGTATTGTTATTCAGGGATTTCAAAAATTCGTTCATTGTACATTTTATCATGATCGATCCGGTTTATTTCCAGCCTTAAATCTATCATTTTGATTGAAAAAGGTTAAGTCCTTGTAACGTGCCTTTATCCTTGCACTATGTGGAATGTCTTCAGGGATAAAATATGTATCACCTCTCCTGTAGATTTGTCTTTCCCCATCTATCGTCAATTCTATCTCTCCATCCAGAACAACTCCCCATTGTGCTTCATGCGAATGCTCGGGTATTTCAATATCTTCTTCAAAGATCATGAAGGCAACCTGGTGATTTGTGCATTGAAGAAGATATGAAGTCAGTCCTTTTGCAGGAATGTCAGCCTGTGGAAGGCTTGTAATGATATCGGGGAAGAAGTCCCTGTTTTGCATTTATCCCCCCCGGACTGTTTTTTATTTAATCACTCTTTTGACTTTATGATTATTTTGTCACGATTCAAGGGCTGGTCCCGGTCAGATAACTGGATTTCGTTAGCGGATATTATACTGTCTCGAATTGAAGGACTTTTAACTGCTCGGGGTTTATTCTGGCACTGAGATTGAGCATTTCAACACCCACTACTTTGCCATCTGCGTTGAAATCCAGAATCACACCTGGCTGGACTTCTTCTGATTCTACGATGGACGACTCATCCAGTCGGAAATAAAGAGCATCGTTTTCTTTGTCAACTTTTAATCTCATTTTTGCCTCCTTGCTCTGCGGTCAAAAAATACTGTAACCACTTTCTTTGGTGAAACACGAGGGTTTACAACTACATGCAGAATTCTCCCCTCATGTTCTGAAATATTTTTGAAGTAATGAGTATTGTTATCTTCCCCCATATGCTATTCTAATCCTGATTCTTTTTTCGCCTCTTTTAAATCAACTGTGGGGGCATTTGCCTCTTCCTGTTTCGTTTTTCTGAGCTCCTTTAAATCTTCATAATCTTCTAATTCTTCTTGTATTTTCATAAACTCTTCATAGGTCAGAACCACAAACTCTTTCTTTCCATCCTTTTCAAGTATTTTAGGTCTTATTGTAATCATCTTCCTCTCCTTACTTATATGCTTCTTTTCTATGACTTATTCTATATATTATTATCTTCTCATCTTCAAGTTCAAACAATACCCTTGACCTACTCTCCCTGCCTTCTCAAGACTGTTTTTTTACCTGCCTTCCACCTTACCTCGTTCCGCTCTTACCCGTAAAAACATGAATGACAAGAACTCTCCCCTCTATCAAGAGGGGATTAAGGGGTGTGTTCCTCTTCTCTTTTCCTTCTATTACCACGGCTCTTATTCAGAAAAACCTGCGTGTCTGTAATATCTACCCCTTAACCAGCTAAAAAACGCTGTTTTTATTTGCCGGGTTAATAAGGTGCAGTGTTCCCGGTGCATCAAGCCTTGTCAGCCGTGGCATTTTTTTCTCCGTGTTGTAGTCGTTTTTTTTGTAATTACGTTCCCCTGACTGCATTACTATAACATAGTTAGTCAACGTAGTCAATAACGTCCCCTAAGTCTTATACGTTAACAGCGGCTCTTTTCAACTTATGTCAATTAAGTTGACTGATGGTGAGTACGGAAATGATGTTTCAGTTGCCTCTTAACAGCGGCTCTTTTCAACCTGGCTACTTTCACGTCGAATCAGTTATTAAGGATGCTGAAGTTTCAGTTGCCTCTTAACAGCGGCTCTTTTCAACAAGCATTGCAGTTGCTCGGAAAAGATAACTGCGTGTTTCAGTTGCCTCTTAACAGCGGCTCTTTTCAACGCGAGGATTGCAGTATCACCTTTGCCAATGGTGGTTTCAGTTGCCTCTTAACAGCGGCTCTTTTCAACACGATTCATCAAGTTTTATGGAATTTCCCGACTGGGAGTTTCAGTTGCCTCTTAACATCGGCTCTTTTGAACACGCGAAAGACGGGGTTAACATTGCGGAAGGAGATTCATGTTTCAGTTGCCTCTTAACATCGGCTCTTTTGAACGATCCGCAATGGCGGAGATGAGCGAAGAAGAAATAGAGTTTCAGTTGCCTCTTAACATCGGCTCTTTTGAACGGTGAAGTCATTGCGGCATTAGGCACGACTGGTTACTCAGTTTCAGTTGCCTCTTAACATCGGCTCTTTTGAACGCAGTTTCCAGCCGTGAGCTAACAGCAGTTGTTCAGGATGTTTCAGTTGCCTCTTAACATCGGCTCTTTTGAACCAATGGAGTCTTGCCTACGGATCCGGAGGAGGCCTTTAGTTTCAGTTGCCTCTTAACATCGGCTCTTTTGAACCCCTCCACCCCGACTGGACTAACTGCGGTCGCTATTTGTTTCAGTTGCCTCTTAACATCGGCTCTTTTGAACTCGTCCCAGAGATGGGAGGTTCCCGGAGGGGAAGCATTCCGTTTCAGTTGCCTCTTAACATCGGCTCTTTTGAACTTAAGAAGGAGCTTGTAACAGCAAAAAGAACTACAGGCAGTTTCAGTTGCCTCTTAACATCGGCTCTTTTGAACGTTCAGTTTCGACTGGGTTGTCCGAGAAGTCAGGGAGGGTTTCAGTTGCCTCTTAACATCGGCTCTTTTGAACAACAGAAGGAGGTTTTATGTCTGACGCGCAAGCTCAAGGTTTCAGTTGCCTCTTAACATCGGCTCTTTTGAACAGTTGAGATCGTGGACTGGTCTAGTGTTAAAATAATCAAGTTTCAGTTGCCTCTTAACATCGGCTCTTTTGAACCCACCCTCTGTAAACCCTTGATACATAAGCCTCTACAGGGCAATTCCCGCCTGTCTAAATTTTCTCTCTCCATTTTCCTCAAAATTGTACCAAAAACAGCCTTAAAGTTGTCAAAGAGCCAGTGTTTGCAACGCCCGCCTGAGAGATTTTATAAAAAACACTCTTTTTCTCTTTAAAATTCCCCTGTTACTCGCCTTCTGTTAAACTCTTACCTTATATTCCTGTTTCTCAGGCGGCAACAAGCGGTATCTTCCGAATCCGCTTGTTGTATGCTGCCCGACTCCGAGCACCTCTCCCATCTTAAGATATGGATAAAACCGGCCTATTTCTCCATTATACCTTATTATCCCTAATTGTCCACCTATTTTCAGGGATTTATGCTGTCTTGAGGAAAATCTGTTAAAATCCCGCCATTCTGTATATGCTTTTGTTTCAATCTTACCGGCCAAGGTTAAAAGGTCCTGTTTTTCGGGTTCGATCCGCTCCTTGTCAAAACTCCTGCCATTGCAGTAAAGGTTGTTAAGGTTTATAATCCTCTTTATTAAAAGTCTGAACAGGGTTTCAAAAGATACCTCTGTATAATAAATACCCTTTTCTTCATCCTTTATTTTTAAGGGGGTTAGGAGTTCAATTGTAAGTTCTTCCATTGATTGAACCTCTGAGTGAAAAAACCCTCTGAAACTCACGGGTTTTCTTACCTCTACATCTTTTATCCTGAATCTTCCTCTTCTTGTTCCGATACCTGTCCTGCCAAGCTCCTCAATAGTTTTAATAAACTTATCCGCATGTCCAGTTGCTTCACCTATCAGAACAATTTCAAGTGACATATCTTCCCCTGAATTATACACCCTTTTTGAATCGAGCTTGGGACGCATTATGTATGGATGGGGTCTGTTTGTAGCAAAGTATAAGAAGTAGAAACAATCTGGTGTAAGGTTACACTGAGTGCACTCGGTCTCCTCCCACCTATAAAAACATGCCAGATTCCTCAGTGCCTCCCCGAATCCGCCACGCCATCTGTCGCCCTTAACCTCGTCAGGGCCGAGATGGATTTTTTCAAGAGGGGAGAGTGTAAATTCAAGTGGTGTTAAAGTAAAACCGCTCAGTGACTGGATTATGTTGGAAGTATTGCATAAATTTAAATCTGCCTTATCCATGGTATTCATAAAAAGGCTGTCCCCCGTTACTCATTTCCTTATATCCTTCTTCCCACCAGTATCTGATCCTGAGCTTGCATTCATTTAATAGGTATTCCTCAATTGCACTATACTCGGATTTCAGTTCATCTTCGATGAATCCTTTCCTTTCATTACCAAGATATTCTTCAGCAATTTCATCGTTTTTGTATAACACAATATTAAATTCAAAATTATCATTACTATTAAAATTTCCTGAAGGGATCACCATTACCCTTTCTACACACTGATGTTTCAGATAGTGCTCATCTTGCTTATGCTTCATGTCTGCCCTGTCTACCAGTTCAGCAGCAGCAAGCCATAGACGGGCAAGGGTCTTATCTCCGTCGTTTTTAGTGTTTTTCAGTGTTTCAAGACATTTAATGCGGAAGTCCATGTATTCATCCTTAAGTTTCATATTTATATAGTCTATATAATTACAGCCTTCTTTTAGCTCATCATCGGTATTGTCTTTTATGGCAATGCATACATGCTTATAAGCCTCAAGGGTTTCTTCTGCTCGTTTGTGTGTGGATTCGTAATCCTTCTTCAGCAATTCAAGGGTTATTTCTACATCCTCTTTAGTGCCCGTCCTGCTGGCCTGATTGTCACATCCGTCAATGAGGCGTATCATGGCCGCAACCTTCATGATGTCAACACCGATATCTTTAAAAGTATTCCTATATTTAATCAAAGGTGGAAAGGTTTCTCCAGTAAAGGGATTGTTAAACTCCTCTTCATCTTCATTGAAAGGCGTGCTCCTTCTATGGTAACGGCATACCGTCATGACGGCGTCATGGAGCTTCTCATCTATCCCTGTTTCTTTTGGATATTCTTTTTTCACCCATCCTATTGTTTTCCCCAGATCGGGATCCTCAAGCCGCCTGGGGGCAAGCAGATGATGATACTTCCGTATTTCGCCGGGAAAGAGAGGGACAAGACCGAACCTATTCATTCCAGTATCCATATAATCAATACTGTGCCCGCAGTCATGCAGAAGGATGGCAGCTATCAGACAGAATCTTTCCTTTATGTTGAGGAATGTGTTATTTTCTGCAAATATAGGGGTGAGAAACATCTCGGCAAATTCAAGAAGGTTGTGGTGATGCCTCCTTGCATGTTCAACCATCTCTGGAATCTTGTCGCCTGTCCAGATGTTGACGCCTGCTTTGTTGATGATACCCTCAAGTATCTCTATGTATTCGGAAGCATTGGAATCATCACACAAGATGATTCTGACTATCTCTTTTGAATAGACCTCGAGAGGCTGTTCTTTTGATTGTTTAATGTATTTTTGTTCAAGTTGCTTTCCAAGTGCGTCGAGGTTATTATCCTTTATAAGCTCCTTTAACTTAGGATCAAGATTCTTTTCCTTGAAGCACGCTATCCCGTGCTCGCAAACCATCTTCAATCTCACGGCATTTCTGTGCCAGAGCTGAAAGTCAACCCCTATAGGGTAGGAAGGGATTTTTATAATTTCCTGTGAACTCTCAAAAAGGTAGCAGATTGTCACCTTTTCCGAGGGATGCAGCATTCCCTGAAGTGTGGTATAAGGCACTATTCCCTTATATCCACCTGTTATATTCAGGTAAATTGTATCTTTATCTGAATATAAGTTAATCAGCTTATAAATAACCTCAAAAAGATTTTTGACACCCTGGTCTCTAAATTGTATGCCCTCAAAGGCATTTATGCCTTCTACAGGACAGATGTCGACTGCTTTGAAGTAGTTGCTAAGTTCAACATGTTTATTTATATAACTTTTTATAACTTCTGCACAGAACATGGAATCGGGTGTGCCTGATGGAAGGAGATAAACCAATTCGGGAAATTCAGGTTGCGTCCTTAATTCATCCCTTTTTCTTATCCATAGATAGCTTAACTCCTGTGGGAGCCTGTCAGTTCCTCTAGGTTGTCTGAGGTCAGGAGGTCTTAAATTGATCTCATCTTCCGGGTTTAACTGAGATAGAAGATCTCGCACTTCATTAATATCATGCTCTGTAGGTGGTTGCCCGTTAATGATTGCTTCCTCAATCTTGTTACACTTGTCATTTAGTTTTTTAACTTTATCTGTCTGGTTGCTTCTTTTATTTCTTAGATAGCCAGTATTCGTTAATAGAGAGGTGCCAACTGTAATGATGTGGATTTCCATATTATCCTTTCTGATGATTCCCACTCTTTATTGCTGCTGGGGTTTTAAGGGGTTCCTCATTATTTTGCAGCCTTTTTGCCCTTTGTTTCATAAAATATTCAAATCCTTTATCAGCGTAAGTTCCAGGCGGATAATATTGAACAGGTGTATCACCTGCAAGGTTTTTCTCGAATATCAAAAGAAGATTTTTTATGAATGGTAACTCTTTAAAGTTGTTGCTTCGATCCTCTCCTTCAGGAGAACCTGTTACCAGCCATGCCTTGAATTTTCTGACATATTCCTGTAAATTGCTTTCTGTTACAGGGTTAGTATCAATAGAGTCAAGTTCTACTTCAGTGCTTTCCATGTCAAACCAGCTCTTTTCAGGTCTTTCAATAACAACAGTTTCAATATTAAACTGAACACTTCCCATTCCTATTCCCTTCCCCATGCCAAGTTTATGTGCAAAGTCTTGTGAAGCCTTAAGAGGATTGTCTGATAATGTCAAACACCAGAGAAGCATACCAAGCTCATATTCATCAAGGGACTCAAACTCAATAGTTCCCTTGAACTCAGCATTTGGTGGTAAAACAGCACAGGTTGAGTTCTGGTTGATATGTGGCTGTGTAGGCTCTTTTTTCCCTTCTTCTGAAAGATGTTCATGTTCGTAGCTTATGTGTGTTTGCCAGTCATCTTTCATTGCTGCAGGGTGGTGAAGATAGAACTTCCTACCTCTTATGGTCCCCGGTATTTTAGCCCACTCTTTTTCGGACTTTGTGTAATAGGCAGCCTTTTCGTTGGGATCGATGTTGTTGTCTTTTGGCTTAAGATAGAAAGGATAATATTTTGGCTTTGGGCTGGCAAGTATCTTCAGTGGTATAAGTATGGTATTTTCAAGCTTTTTATCAGACCACGCCGTCTTAAATCTGACACGGCCAGCTATGCCCTGTTCAGACCCTTCCTTTTCCGGAACCCAACCAAGAAGCCTTGTTGCGGGACAGAGCCGTTCTGGAGTTTTTGGATAAAGGGCAGATCGTGTGGAATGTTTTATTAGATCTTCTACAGAACACTCCTCTACCATTTTATGTGCTAATACTCTTCCAATTGTAGGTTTATCGCATGTCTCTTCATTACTAAAATGAAATCTTTTCATGAAAAATAGTATAGAATGTTTTTTTAACTTCCACTCTGGATATGCCTCTTTATACTGTTTAATCATTCTATTAGAAATGTCGGTTCTCTTTGCAACTTTTGAAAAGTCTAAATCAGCTGTGTTATTCTCTCCATCAAAATGACAGATTATCTTAAACAATTTCGGCTGATCCTCTATTGGTTTAACGGGCCTGTAAAGCAAACCTTTTCCGTATATATCACCTTCTGTTTTATTTCCCTTCTCTATACTTTTACCTTCATTTTCATATTTTAGATAAACAACTTTTCTACCTGATGATCTGAATTCTATTTCAGCACAATATGGTATGTAATTGCTGTCTCCTTCACTCTCTCCACACCAATCTTTATTTACTTTAAAAGCATCGGCCTCCTTAAATTCCCACCCGTTTCCATTGTCTTTTCCTTCCTTTGTAACAACAAGAGGTTCAGCTTGATCAGGTGGCTTTCTAACCGTAGGATATGGATAAGATGATAGTACTCCAAAACTACTATTCGTTGCTGCCTCCACCACATTGCGCACCATTCCCTTTATTGATGTCGGGGGCAGACATAGGCGGTCATTAACATTAAAGAAGTCCATAACTTTATGGGTTTTTTTCTTTTCAGCTTCATTTGCCAGTTGGTAAACTGTGGTTCCTTCAGGGTCAGGAATAAAAAGGGGAGTTAAAGTTTTAAGTCTATATTCTATACGTCCGGATAGCCCATTATATAGATGAGTTGGTTTGAATTTATCCCTCTTTGTTTCATCTTCGCAGGGGACAAAGTTATATGGATAAATGAATTTCATTTTAATCCTCCACGGTTTTTTCCTTTAATTTAAGCTCTTCGATATCCTTAGCCTCAGGGTATAAGAACCTCCAGAGGACGGGCTCTTTTTGCTTATTGAAATATTCCCTTATCTTTAATACTGGATATTTTTTTTGAAGTTTCATTATGGCATCAGGGTATTCAATCGGTCTTGAACCAGCGACCCTGAGTTCGTAGTAGGCTTTCTCCTTGTCATTATATGTTCCCCAGAGCATCAGGTTTCTGTCTTTAAAAGAAGCTATATCTTTATCAAAGTCTTGCTCTGGCTTAAATGCTTCTGGGAATTCATCCCAATTACCATCTTCTATCAATATTAAGAGTGAAAATTTACCTTCATAAAGCCTTCTCCATTCAAGCTGTCCTTTATCCCAGAATATCCTTCCTTTAAGCCCATATTCTGCAATCTGCTCACAGTTTAAGTCAGCAAATAATCTTCCAAGGTCGGCAAAATTATAGCGGTGAACATATTCAATAAGGGCATGGATATTATCTGCCTGTTTAAGCCGTTCTTTTGTAGGTTCACTATATAGCCAAGATTGAAGTGAGCTTCCATCAACTATTCCTGCTATTACAGTTAAATTCACTTTATCTCAGCCTCCGGGATTATATTTTCAGGGGTCCATTCTAAGACTTTTTCTCTGAATGAAGAGACTGCATTCTTAACGACCTCATACAATATCCCGTTTTCAGGTGAAATCCAGAAATACCTATCTGGTTTTATTGTTGCAGAGACATACCGAAATCCTCCAACCTTTGAAGTAGGAGTAGTAGCCATTTCAGAAAGCACACCGTTACCATGTGTAATCGCTTCCATCCTTGTACTCCCCGGAAGGAGTTTTACTCTACCGAAGCCTTTATTCTTCCCAAAACCTACCGAAATCCTGGCATTATGGAGGTCTTTAAGCAATAATGATACAAGCCCGAAGTGCCACAATTTAAAGTCATGGATTTCTATCTTAAAACAGATATCTCCTGAATCATCCGGCAGGTCATCATTTTCAGGGAATCTACCCACTTCATAGAATGGGTAGAAAGGTCTTGAATTAAATTTCTTGCCGTGAGCCGCACCACCAGTGAACCTGTCAATTGCCACATGGTCAAGGAGTTTGAGCCTATTTTTAAATTTATTTGCATCTATCGGGACGGCATCAGAAAAATATATCCTTCCACCCATTGCAGGAAAACCGAATAATTTACTGATAATACAGGCATTATCATATACATCATTAAAACCTGCTTTTTTAAACTCTTTACCTTTGTCTCTAAGTCTTTTCAAATCCCAGATGGCATTCAGAGTAAATCTGCCGTCCCTGTCATTTTTAAAAGGATCATTATTCTTAAATCTTTCGAAGATCATTGTTCGTACCATCCGCTCTGCATGGGAACGGAGGCAACCTCTAATTGAAGAACCCGGAAGATATGGTATCCCTTCTTCATTAAGGCAGAAAGCTGAATCAACCGATATTAGATCATTAAGGGGTGGAAAATCTTGCAACTTATCAATTGGCTGTCCTTCCTCCTTTTTAGATCCTTTATAACTGACTGATTCAAGAGAATAACCTGTCTTTACCATAATCGGATCAATGGGTCTGAGCACACCTTCTATAATGAGAACCTCTGGCCCAGGATACTTATCACCTGAGTGATTGCTTGTTCTTAAGGGATTGGTTTTTAAATTGTCTCTTAAATTTATTAAATTAATCTGTTCCAAGGCGTCTACTCCATCGAGCACAAACCTTAAGACATCTTCAGGGTTGGAACTATCGAATACGGAACATTTTAAATTCTCAATCGTAAATTCTCCATGACCTGTGCCTGTCTTTCCCCCGATAGAAGCCCAGCCCTTTTCCATTAATTCAAGCAGGTCAAGGAATAAATGGAATGCTTCTTTATCTGGTCCCCTGCCATGGTCTTGAAGAGCTTTTTCTTCCTCAATAACATTCTTTTCTCTAAATACACAGGAAAAACTGAATCTGCTTTTTGAAGAAATAACTTCATCATGGAAAAGATGCTGCTCCTCAGCGCTACCCCTCTCCCGGTTGATGGAAGTTCTATCCTGTATAAATGACGTGCCCATTGAAGCAGGAATTAACTGTGCGTCATGCACAATAAGTCTTGATTCTCTACCTTCGTTTCTGCCATTCCTTTCTTCTGCTGCTGACCCAAAGAGCGCCTTAAAAACAGGTTCAGCATCAATATTCTCTGTTGGCACTTTTTCAAGTCTCAGTCTTTTCTTTGCAAGGGATGCCATTATGCCACAGATGGACGTTCCGGAAATTACAGGAACTCCATCCATTTCTCGTAAGACAAGACTATCAATATAATCATCTTTTTCACCAGAGCCAAGATGAAGTGGACTTTGAAGAACAAGCTCACCTTTAAAATAATGACTCTTCATGAAGCAATACCCTTTAAAATATCTCTAATAATACTTCGCAAAATATCCCTTCTCCATTCCATAAAATCATTTCGACGTAATTCAAAAGAATTTATATCAATATCACTTGTTTCCTTAATAAAACTCCCGAGATTATCTTCCAATCTGCTATCAGTATATTCATTTCTTTCTTTTTTAGACCATGATGGAAGTTTATCGGCTAACTCTTTAACAATATTACTCTTCCAGGCACTTTCCTCCTTTTGATTTTCATGTGCAAAAAACATGGCCCAGTTTTTAACCTCATCGTCTCTGAAAATAAGTTCTATGAATTGCTCATTCTGGGTTTTAGTTTCAGCCCCCTTAAACTTTGATAAAAAGTATTTAATTTCTTCCCCTTTTGCTCTGTTATTATCAAGAATCTCTGCAAATATTGAGACGTGGTCAATTGCCTTTCTTGCTCCCAGCTTTACGGCTTCTTTTATTAGTCTCTTACGGAAGCGTTCATTCATTACATAACCCCTGATTGAAAATGAAATGGGTCATTAATCCTTATTTCTCCAAATCCTTCCTGTCTTCTTAATCCCAATCCATGAGCCTGTAGTTCTTTAAAAGCCCCTATCAAATCACTTTGGTTCTTATCCCTCTTAAGTTCAAATCGAAAGAGAAAAGAACTCCCCATTGAAATGGCAATCTCTGCCTCCAAGGGTCTCTGATAGGCGCCATTCCAGCCATGAACAACTTTCTTAGATGAAAAAAATCGTTCAAGCTTGCAAAATTCAACCGTATCCCTGACAATATCCGATATAATTGTTTCAGGCACATAAGTCAGATACCTATGGAATGAATCAGGTAATATGGTGTCTGAATAACAGCTAATACTGAAGTATTCTGGATAAAAATTTATATTTTCATTCAGAACCTTGGTAACATCATCCTCTTTCTTCAAAAAAATCCTGCCGGGACTTCTACCAATGGGAATTTCAATGCCATCTATTATACCCATTTTTTTAAGTGTATCCTCTAACGTCTTATCTAAATCATTTATATTTGACTTTATATATCCAATAAAGACAGTGCCTCTTGGTATCGTTATTCTTGAAAAGAGCCTTCCTGCTTTGGTAACTCCCCTTATATTGTCCCGTTCATGTTGTGTAAGCTGGTTGAAAGATAGATGAAATGTATTGCACGCAGGGGGATTCCCTGAGTAAAACCCCTGATGTTTTACGTAATCCTCATATTCAACGTTCTCGGGAATACCCCTTAAAAGCCAGTCATCAACACCATCTGCATAACCGTTTTGTGAATAGTCAACCCCGTCACTTTTAAACCCAGGGGCACTTTTGAATGTCCTTGCAGATAGAGGTGCTGGTTTTGTCCTATAGCCGCCTTTGTCTTCAGGATAAAGATTGGAGAATACTACATTGCCGGAGTAAAAAATGTTCATGAAATTTTTATCAGGTTTGTCCCCAGGCCTGATACCTGTTAATGAGGCTACAGTTCCCCATAGAATCCTGCCGGGGATAAAAGGAAGAGTTTCATACTGATTTCCAAATCCCTGCCTCTGTGAAAGGCAGATTTCTTCAGTAACTTCAGCCCTGACAGGATAAATCATAACACTCTCTCTGCCTGTCTTATAGCATTCTTCCAATCGGCTATATGTTTATTGATATGTGATTTCCAACCGTTTTCAGGGATAACCCGGCATTGACCGAGCCCCCTGTTTCTATTCCCACCAATTTCAGTTATCAGTCTAAGGCAGAGTAAAGCCAATGAATAATCAAAGTAACGTATATCATCAGAATATCGTTTATGGTCAGGCATTTCTAATATGTTCCCCACAAGACCAACCGGCATATCAATCAGTCCTGATGAAAAAAGTGCATCCTCTCTCGCTCTTCTCAGTAAGGGATCGATACTGTTCCGTGCACGTCGTGTATAAATATCTCCGGTAGACTCGAATAAGTTCTTGAAAATTTGATCATATGGTTTCGTAACATAAGCTCCTGAGAAGTCAAAACTCCTTTTTATTTCGCCTCCAGGTATCCCAAATATGCGACAAAGAGGGCAAAGACTGAAGTTATCCTTTCCGTAATCAGGCTGACAGTACTTACCTTCTCCTTTGGATTGAGCATCGCAGAGATCATAGCTCCCCCAGTATTTATTTTCATAACAATGTTGCCAGATGGATGCCTTAACCCTTCCCCTTACACTTGAGGCAGGGATATAGGGAACTCCGTCTGAAAGGAGAGAAACCATATCATACTTCCCAGGATCTGTTACTGAAGAAGCTATAATAAAGGGAGAAGAGAATTCAATCTTGTATTGAATGTTATACAGTTTATCCTCCTTCCTCAATCAGACCGAAAATTTCCATCATCTCTATGATGTCTACTATCGGGGTAGAGTCCCCGATGATATTCGGTTTCACCGGAAGATCATTATTTAATGAAAATCTTCCAGTCAGGGTATCTATATAATCTTTATTTTTGTCGCTCAAACGTTCGTACCATAGTTTATAGTCCTTTTTTGCTTCATCTCTTTTCTGCGCCAGCAGAATCGCCAGATCTTTCAGTTTGTTCATGGGAAATTCATCACTAATAAGCTCAAGAGATGTTTCCGTAAGTTTAATAATCTCATCAGGTGTGTATGGCCCCCCATAGAGCATAAGATCTACATTTCCAGAATCGGTTTTTGTCATCCTACGTATTCTTATGGAATTTAAGTCACCGGATGTCTGGTTTTTTATAAGACAGAAGTCAATAAGGGAAGGCTTGATACTATCGGAACTGACTCTGCTATAAACCTTTGCTCTTGTCTCAAGCTCTTTTCCTATGTGGTTAAAGTTCTGGATTGGATAGTTATATGGAGCAAGAACTACACCTGCGGACATGGTAAGGTATTCAGGAAGATCATTATCTGACTCTTGAATATCCTTAAACGTTTCCATAAGTTTCTTTGATTTTTTTTCAAAAGTATTAAGAAGAGAAGATGCCACATCCAGTGCAAAACACCCCTGTATAGCCACAGCAAGGTCATCGCCCCCAATATATAGGACCCTTACAGGTAGTGCAGTAATACCAGGAGAAGGTAGCTTCGCTTTAATCGCAGGTTCGATTACAACCTTAAAAGATTCAAACAGAGAGTCTTTTATTATTTTTGTAAGTTCAGGGGAGAAAAGCTCATAAAGGTCTTTGTTTTTTCCTACATTTTTTGTTAACTTACCGAGTCCGTTCACATCTGCATAGATAATCCCCATTATCCTCTTCTCAGAAGTGCCGGCTTCTTTTATCTGTATATCTTCCCTATTGTTCCAACTTACAATACCGCCAAAATCTTTCGGAAGGGAATATTTAAAATAATCAATGAGTTGCTTTTCTACTTCAGAATACTTGTTATCAGGATTTTTCTTGTCAAATATGAACTTCTCTGCTTCAGATGTATTGAATCTTCTCTCTTTATTGCCTGGAAGAACTACAACGTTTTCAGCGTTTCCAATGCCTGAACTTTCACAGGGTACCGATAAGATAGATGAGATGATTAGCTCATTATCACATGGCTGGCTCTTCCTCACCTGCATCTCCCTAAACATCGGCATTAGTACTTCTCTATAAAAGTCCGCAGGTGAGCTTGATAAATGAGGAAAGATTTGTGAGGTTACAGAGATTCCATATTCTCTGTATGAATTGATAGCCTTAATTTCAAAGTCCTTTGCGTTCTGATAACTATCACATTCAGCTATAACCACTCCACCGCCAGCACGGATGATTTTGCATCTGGAGCGTTTAGCTATATCCCGAATATTTTCATCCTCTATCCAGGAAAGTAATAACGAGGCATTGCATATCTCTTTCAGACGTCTGGAAGCAAAGACGTATTCCTGTATGCGGTTACAGTCTATGAAGACATATTCAGACATTGCCCTCTCTATTTTTGTTTCATGTAGTCGTGTTGAAATTATAGTTGTTCCGTCTCTGAATGTCAACACACACGCACGCACAGTATCCGAATCATGTCAAATGAAAATATACCGTCCATAGCTGGCAAACCCTTTACATGCGCCCCGGAAGTGTCATTTCAGGGCGTACATATCTGGCTGGATTACCCGGAAATATTGACTTCTGGCAGGCAGGAATAAAGCTGACAACAGGCAAAATGCTTTCCCGCATATTCACCCTGTAACTGGACCGATTCAAGGTTTTAAGTCGCCTCTTACTTACGGCTCTTTTGAACGGTATATTATGGGTTTTCAGGTAGTAAGGGGAGGAATGTTTCAGTTGCCTCTTAACAACGGCTCTTTTGAACCCTCCCTCTGTAAACCCTTGATACATAAGCCTCTACAGGGCAATTCCCGCCTGTCTAAATTTTCTCTCTCCATTTTCCTCAAAATTGCACCACAAACAGCCTTGAAGTTGTCAAAGAGCCGGTGTTTGCAACGCCCGCTTGAGAGATTTTATAAAAAAAACGGACCGAACTCTTTTCTGAGCTTAATTTTTTTAGGTTGCTAAAGAACTCTAAGTTTGACTTTGAAAGTCTCGTTTCTCAATTCCTCATCGTATTTTCTTTTACCTTATAATCCTTTATAAACCTTCCAATTTCCAGAATAAAATGCTCTATATCTTTCAGGTCGTTCTGAAGTATTTCATATAATTCTTCATCCGTGATTTCATGATAAAAGTGGACAATCCTGTTACGATAACCTGCCATCTCCATGAGTTTATACATGAGTGGTTTTGATATAATCCCGCTTTCTCCAAGTCCCTTTGCTATGTTTTTGTATTCATGTGTCAACCTGACCTTGCCTGTTTTAGCAAGAACATGTCTTCCGATATCAAATATTGCCTCAAGACAATGCCGGATAAACGTCTCAGCAGAGGCAGGGTTTTTATAGTCTTCAAGAAACTCTTCCCTTGACAGTTCACTCAGTTCTCTTAAACGTGAAAGCGCAACTCTTATGGCGTCGATTCTCCCTGTCAGCATCTCCATATTCAACTTCATCCGCTTATAGCCTCCAGCACTTCTTTTGTGTACCGGTCGTAATCAGGCTTCCAGTCCTGATAGAGCTTTATTACCATCTCTTCATATTCAAGCCTCCGGTCTTCGTCACAACTGTAGACCACCAAACCGCTGATCGCCTCAAACTGAAGAATAACGCCGGTCTCCTGCAGGAAGATAAGATCCAGCGTAAAAGGCGAGAGTATTTCGTTCAGTTCTGAATAGAGCCTTCCGTAGGTCCTTATCCTCTCTTTTGGACTCAACGGTCTTTCAAGGAACACAACGCCCATGTCTATATCAGCAAGAGGATCCTCCGTCTTTTCGTATTCCTTGCCTTCGAGAAAGGCAGCACCCTCCTCAGCCCTGGAGCCGAAAATATAGGCCGCAAGTATCCCGTAGTCCTTACAAATCCTGTCAAACCTTTCCTTCCTCATCTTCTCCTCTTTTCCTCAGTCACCTGAACCTGGCCAGAAGATCATTCGGGCTGAACAATATTGAATTCGTCAAACACAACATCCCAGGGTATAGCTTCTATCTTTTTTAATTTCAAGCCCCACTTTTACCCTCCTGCTTTGAAGTGCAACTTTCAGCATATAGCAAAATGCTACCATTTCTGTCAACAAAAAATATACCGTCTATAGCTGGTAAACCCTTTACCTGCACCCGGGAAGTGTAATTTCAGGGCGTACATATCTGGCTGGATTGCCCGGAAACATTGACTTCTGACAGGCAGGAATAAATCTGACAACAGTCAAAATGCTTTTCCGCATATTCAACCTGTAACTGGACCGATGCAAGGTTTTAAGTCGCCCTTACTTACGACTCTTTTGAACAATGCAATTTTTCATTTTTCGGGGAGGAGGATCGGATGTTTCAGTTGCCTCTTAACAGCGGCTCTTTTGAACAAAAATGAGTCAAAGATGAACAATCAAGAGGATGAAGACGTTTCAGTTGCCTCTTAACAGCGGCTCTTTTGAACGCAGTCTGGTCACTCAGCGCGGAAGACAAGATCCCGTTTCAGTTGCCTCTTAACAGCGGCTCTTTTGAACATATCTTGAGCAGAACGCCCCCAAGATAGCTCAGGAGCAGAGTTTCAGTTGCCTCTTAACAGCGGCTCTTTTGAACGCGATGCTGGGGAACTTGTCCTCAGATACCGCCACCGGGTTTCAGTTGCCTCTTAACAGCGGCTCTTTTGAACTTTCTCCTGTTATGGTGGATATTACTCAAAAAATGGTTTCAGTTGCCTCTTAACAGCGGCTCTTTTGAACGACAGGGTTCGTCCACAGAGTGGAAGGTTTTCGGAGAAGTTTCAGTTGCCTCTTAACAGCGGCTCTTTTGAACTCTCGGGTTGTTTCCGAAGAGGAGTTTGAAACTAAGTTTCAGTTGCCTCTTAACAGCGGCTCTTTTGAACACATGAAATAACTTCCACGCCAAACAAGAGAGAAATGGATAGTTTCAGTTGCCTCTTAACAGCGGCTCTTTTGAACCCTCCCTCTGTAAACCCTTGATACATAAGCCTCTACAGAGCAATTCCCGCCTGTCTAAATTTTCTCTTTCCATTTCCCTTAAAATTGTACCAAAAACAGCCTTAAAGTTGTCAAAGAACCAGTGTTTGCAACGCCCGCCTGAGAGATTTTATAAAAAACACTCTTTTTCTCTTTAAAATTCCCCAGGTTACTCGCCTTTTGTTAAACTGTTACCTTATATTCGTATTTCTCAGGCGGTACTCAAGCGGTATCTGCCGAATCCGCTTGTTGTATAACTATCTCTCCATTATACACTATAATAGTGGATACAGGGGCAGACCGAAGACAGTAAATGCACTTGCCTTGAATGCAATTTATAGGGGTCTCAACATTCAACATAACGAAACCCGCATCCCCTGTTTTTACTTCTTATGTCAAATGTTTCGACCCCAAATTCCTTCCCTTTACAGATAACGTGCTGGTCACCAGATGGAAGGGACTCATGCCTCTCAACCAGGACCGCCAACCCTTCCGGTCTGGTGCACTGTCTGGTTGGGTATTTTTATTCGATAACCATAATGGGGATGTGCTTATTGTGCACATCCCTGAAAAAGCATTACTCTCTGCGGTTAAATACCGGGAAATCTCCAGGATTCGACATATCATGAGAGACCCTGAATCAAGTTCAGGGTGACAGTCTTTATTGATGATTCAATAATCCAAAACATTTTTTATCATTTCTTTTTTTATGGTTCTGTAAATATAATAATCGTTATCTATTGTTAGTATTTCCTTTATTCCAGCTTCTTCTGAAACTATAATTAAACTGGCATCAGCAAGGTCCATTGGTATATCCTTATACTTATTAGTAATTTCTATTATTCTTTTTATTTTGTTAACCGATATTTCAAATACTTCAACTCCACCTCTATTTATCCATTCCAAAAATGCAATTTGTGCATTTACGTTAAAATCCAGCATATGACTTGCTTCCGTTATAACAGGCCATGTAGTAATTAATTTCCCTGCATATCTTTTTAGGTATTCTGTTACTCTATTGTGATATTTGTCTTTTCTGTTAAACAATGCGATTATTGGGCCAGCATCAATGAGAACCTTTTTCAATTAATTTATCCTTTAATTTCTTTTTATAATTCTGTGAAAGTTCTGTATCTTTAAATTCATACTTTCCGAATAAATCCACTCCAAGTTCATATGGGGTCTTTTCCATTTTCCTTGTTTTTATATATGCTTTTAAAGCTTCTTTTATTATCTGGGATTTTGTGGCCTTTTCTAAAGCAGCTATTCTGTCTATTTCATCTTCCATTTCTTTTGGTAATCTGACAGTTAACATAGTAATCTCACCTCCTTGTATTACATATTGTAATACAAGGAGGTGAGAAAGTCAATTGTCGTTTTTTCCCTGTTGATTTTTAGTCTTTTCTATGCTATGGTGAGGTGTGTGAGGATTAGCTGACGGTGAGGACAGATGTTATGACAAATCAGGTCAGGGGTAATTGTTGCTGAGCTATGAAAAAGATGGACACCTACTTCGCCCCTGCAGAACGGGCCAATGAAAAAGAGCTTATTGAGGAAATTGAGACAGTAAACAGAAACCCTGTAATGTCCGGGTTGCTCCATTCAATCAGCGGATTACTCGCCATCCTGGATGAACACCGGCAGATTATTACCCTGAACGATTCATTTCTGAAAATGCTTGGCATTAAGGATCCGGCTGAAGCCCTGGGATTGCGGACAGGGGAAGCGCTGCAGTGTATTCATGCCCAGGACGAACCTGCCGGATGCGGCACCACCAAATTCTGTTCAACCTGCGGGGCCGCAATAGCAATAGTCTCCAGCCTTAGCCAGGACAAGCCTGTTGAAAGAATCTGCGCGCTAACGGCAAACAGAGGGGGCCGGACAGTTGATATTGCACTGCTGGTTAGATCTCACCCGATAAATATCTCCGGAACAAGATTCCTTTTACTCTTCCTGCAGGATATCAGCATCCAGCAGCAAAGGGCAGCACTGGAAAGAACGTTTTTTCATGATGTCAACAACATGCTGACAGGACTTGTTGGGGCAAGTGAAATGCTTTCACTTGAAGATAACAAGGAGAATCTGATCAAAATCATTCACCAGTCATCGTTACGTCTGAAAAAAGAAGTGGAGATACAAAGAAGCCTTTCACAAAGCGAAACCTATACATATCATCCCCTGATACACGAAACCTCAACAGGACAGATACTGGAAGAACTTCAATCATTTTTCGTCAACCACCCGGTAGCCCGCAACAAAAACCTGCAATTTCCAACATCTTACCCTGCCCTGTCAATCAATACAGATATGTCATTATTGTTGCGTGTCCTTTATAACATGCTCACGAATGCCCTTGAGTCCGCTGGGGAGAACGGTACGGTAAAAGTATGGCTGGACCACAACGACAATCTTCTCTCCTTTTACGTATGGAACAGGCAACTGATTCCACAGGATATCGCTCAAAGGGTATTTCAACGCAATTTTACCACCAAAGAGGGTGCAGGAAGGGGAATCGGCACATATTCCATGAAATTATTCGGGGAACAAATCCTTGGCGGACAGGTGAGTTTTACAACATCCGAGGAAGAAGGAACGGTATTCACGTTTTCCGTGCCCTTATGAAAGGACAGACAGGGTTTACAGTTTTACTTTCATGTTTCTGTTTTACTGTTTCCGGCGAAGAGACTTTGCCATGAGTGATATTGCAATATCCAGATACTCAACAGGGTTGAATAAAGGCCCTAATATCTGAGCCTGTGCTGACCTGTTCAAAAGAGAGTCACTATAGGACGCATCAGGACACCGGCGCTTCAGCTCAGCAGTAATAAATGCAAAGTTTGCTGATCGGGTGGGCTTCAGCATGGAACCAAGGGATGAATAGACCAGGGAATTTTCCCGAAATGCGATTATGTGTTTCATTCCGGCATATAAATTAAGAAAACCTTCGCGGTTTTCCAAAGTATCCACGTGATGCTTTTCCGTAGACTTGCTCATTACAAGCCCGCCGGAAATTACGGCACGGCCCAGACTTAATTTCTTCTCCTTTTCAATCGTGGTCCTGGTGAACTGCTCTATGCAGGTGCCACGCAATATGATCCCTATTCGGCTGTAATCAACAACAAGACTCTCACCCTCTCTCGATTCAACACGCAGTTGCATATCATCAAGGAAAAAGCTTCGTACGATAAAACGGCTCGTATCAGACTCAATCTCCTCCGGGTCCAAAACAACCGTTTCAAAGCCTGCAGACCTGAGTTTGGCTGCTGTTTCATCTGCAGATGCAGGTTCTGCATACACGGCAACAATAACAGGAAACTTTCCGGCAACACGTAAACGGGAGCCTGCCTCGTACAGTGTTGTACCAATAATCTCACCAAGAATTGCTGCAGCGTTATTTTTATTCTCAGGTGTATTACGAATAGCAACGATATTCAAGGAATGGACCATATGTTTTTATATCTCCCTATCAGGTTTCCCTAATCCGACCATAAACATATCATAAGCGATTACGCCTTTATTAGCAACAGGTCGAATTGCCTTCCTGTGCTCTGTACGTGTACAGTTTGAACGATATGTTTTATAATAGATATTGTCCTGACAGGAATTTTATTTATATAAACACAGGGGAGAAACGAAAATACTATGGGCAATGCCTCGTATTATATATGGTTAATAGTCCTGATTATCTATATTATCAGCCCTCTGGACCTTTTCCCGGGCTTCTTTGACGATCTTATCGCCATTGGGTTGTTATATTACTTATCTTACAGGAAGACGGCCCGGCAAAAACAGGGGACCTATTCACACAGCAATAACCGAGATAATGCCGGCAGTCAATCCCGTCAGCAGGATACCAGGCTCCTAAGCCTGGAGGAAGCATACAGGACCCTGGGGGTCTCACCTGATGCTTCATGGGTGGAGATAAAAAAGGCATACAAAGAGAAAATCTCCAAATGTCACCCTGATAAGGTCAGTCACCTGAACGAAGAACTCCAGGAGAAGGCTGAGGAGTTGACACTCAGACTTAATAATACCCTTGAAGTTATCAGAAAGAGTAATGGAAACAGGTCTCAGCACTAAACATTCCTCACGGAGAGTTTCAAAATACAATCAAAAGAGCCTCTTGCAAAAGTCTGAAAACATAGCAAAATGTCATTCTGAACTTGTTTCAGAATCTAATAAAAACAATAAGTTAAGAGACCCTGAAACAAGTTCAGGGTGACAAATAGAAGACTTTTGCAAGAGCCTCAAAAGGTATAGTTAATGAACAGAATGAGAACTGACTTTGATGAGCGGTACAGGAAAGGAGACCTGCCATGGGATACCGGAAGACATGACAAAAACCTTGAGCTTGTTATAAGAGAAGAGCAAATAGCCCCCTGCCCTGCCCTGGAACTTGGTGCAGGAACCGGCAGTGATGCTATCTGGCTGGCACAGCAGGGTTTTAGAGTAACTGCATTGGACATGTCGCCGACTGCAATCGGGATAGCCCGCAAAAAGGCCGCAGCAGCCGGTGTAGAGATTGAATTCATTGTTGCAGATATTCTCAGAGACGAAATACCTTCAGGTCCTTTTGGTTTCGTATTTGATCGTGGCTGTTTTCATACTTTTGATCTCCCGGAAGAAAGATCACGTTTGGCTGAAATCGTATGGAGACACCTGAATCCCGGAGGTTACTGGTTCAGCCTCATTGCCAGCAGCGACGGACCCAAACGGGAATCCGGACCACCAACACGGTCTGCCCTTGATATTGTATCGGCAGTGGAATCATGGTTTGAGATCATCTCCCTGAAGACCACATCTTTTGACTCTAAACTTCCTGAGGCACCCCGCTCCTGGGCATGCCTGATGCGAAGACGCGACAAGGCCTCAACAGAGCACTGAAGAGCAAGGCCGGTAGTGATATCACGGTCTGAAACAGGGTCTCTGATTGACTTGGAATCCTCTGTATGGTTAATATTAATCCATGCAACATGCAGATTATGTACCACTCCATGTACACACAGAGTACAGCCTCCTGGACGGAGCAATAAAGATAAAGGAACTGATCGAGACGGCTACTGCATACAGGATGCCCGCAGTAGCCATAACGGATCATGGCAATATCTTTGGGGCTGTTAAGTTCTACAGCGCTGCCATAAAGGCCGGGATCAAGCCCATAATCGGCTGCGAGGTCTATGTTGCCCCTGACGGCAGACTAAACAAAAAATCCTCGTCCTCCGGAGAAAATGCCTTTCACCTCATACTCCTTGCAAGGAACATGGACGGTTACAGAAACCTCGTCACGCTCGTGAGCAAGGCGTATCTTGAGGGTTTTTACTACAAACCAAGGATTGACGCAGACCTGCTCTCACAGTACAGCGGAGGTCTCATTGCACTCAGTTCCTGCCTGCACGGCGAGATACCGTATTATCTCTCCCAGGGCATGATTGATGAGGCAAGGGAGGTTGCACTTCGGTACAAAAACATCCTTGGCCCTGAAAACTTCTATCTGGAGATACAGGACAACGGAATTGAGGTCCAGTATGAAATAAACAAAAAACTCCAGGAACTCTCAAAAGAACTCCATATAGGCCTGGTAGCCACCAACGACTGTCACTATCTCAAAAAAGAGGACTCAAAGGCCCACGACATCCTCCTGTGCATACAGACAGGAAAGACCATTAATGCCCGTGAAAGGCTCAGGTTTGAAACCGACCAGCTCTATTTCAAAAGCCCTGAGGAGATGAAAGCATCATTCAGTGAAACACCTGAGGCCGTACTGAATACACGGAAGATAGCGGAACGGTGCAATCTTGAATTTCAGCTTGACCGGTTTCTCCTGCCGAGGTTTGAGGTTGAAAGCGGGGATACACCTGAGGATTACCTCAAAAGGCTTTCAGTGGAAGGCCTGCAGAGAAAGATTGGCTCAGAACCTGAGGAGGTCTATCTTAAAAGACTGGATTATGAGCTGAAGACGATCGAGAAGATGGGTTTTGCATCCTATTTTCTTATTGTCTGGGACTTTATAAACTTTGCCCGTAACAGGGGAATACCCGTTGGCCCGGGCAGGGGCTCTGCAGCAGGCAGTCTCGTGGCCTATTGTCTGGACATTACCGAGATTGATCCGATTAAATACAACCTGCTCTTTGAACGTTTTTTAAACCCCGACCGCATCAGCATGCCTGACATTGATGTGGATTTCTGTAAGGACCGCAGACCCGAGGTCATAAACTATGTAGCTGAAAAATACGGCTCTGAACACGTTGCCCAGATAATAACCTTTGGATCCATGGCTGCAAGGGCGGCTATCAGGGATGTCGGCAGGGCACTTGATATCCCCTATGCAGAGGTGGACAGGATTGCAAAGCTCATCTCTGGCGGCCCAGGCGTTACTATTGACAGTGCAATGGCAGCAGAGCCAAAGCTCAGGGATGTATACAAGACCAAGCCCGAGATAAAGGAGCTGATAGACATTGCCAAAAGGCTGGAGGGTCTTTCAAGACATGCCTCTACCCATGCCGCCGGTGTGGTCATATCCCCTACCCCGCTGACTGACTACACTCCCCTGTATAAATCCCCTTCAGATGAGACCGTCACTACTCAGTTTGACATGAAATCCATTGAGGCCATTGGGTTACTGAAGTTCGACTTCCTTGGACTGAAAACCCTTACAGTGATAGAAGAAACACTGAAATACCTGCAGGGCACTGATAAGGCGCTCGATATCAAATCAATCCCCTTTGATGACCTGAAGACTTACAAGCTCCTCTCCGACGGACATACCACCGGGGTGTTCCAGCTTGAAAGCTCGGGAATGAAGGAGATACTGGTAAAGATGCAGCCCAACAGGTTTGAAGACCTGATTGCACTTGTAGCCCTCTATCGTCCCGGCCCTATAGGCAGTGGAATGATAGATGACTTCATCAGTAGAAAAAAGGGACTGACAATGACTGAATATGAGCTCCCTCAACTGAAGGAAGTCCTTGACGAGACTTATGGAGTAATACTCTATCAGGAACAGGTTATGCGGATCGCCAACAAGCTGGCAGGCTTCAGCATGGGCCAGGCGGATGTACTGAGAAAGGCTATGGGAAAAAAGGACAGGGAAAAGATGGACAAACTCCTTGAGGAGTTTGTCAGGGGGGCCATGGCAAACGGTATTATAGAGGCAAAGGCACGGAAGGTTTTTGACCTCATGGCCTTCTTTGCAGAGTATGGATTTAACAAGTCTCATTCTGCCGCCTATGCCTATCTCTCATATCAGACCGCCTACCTTAAGGCCCACTTTCCTGTTGAGTTCATGGCCGCCAACCTCTCGCAAGAGGACTCGACCGACAAGATCGTGCGGCTTATTAATGAGTGCAGGACTATGGGAGTAGAGATTCTTCCGCCTGACATAAACCTGAGCGAAAGCCGGTTCACTGTGGTGGAAAACTCAATAAGGTTTGGTCTCGATGCCGTTAAGGGTGTAGGTGAGGCCGCTGTAGAGCAGATACTGATGGCAAGAGAGGACGGACAATTTGAGTCAATCGAGGATTTAATAAAACGGATCGCCACGAGAAAGGTTAACCGCAAGGTAATGGAGAGTCTTGTAAAGGCAGGCGCACTGGACAGCCTGATACCCGTTGTGGATTCCGAGCCACAGAATGGGGACTCCAAAAAATCAGAAATCAATATGGTACGGGCCATGGCCATGAAGAGGACAATCAGATTGATGGACGGCAAAAACAACCTCTCCCTCTTCGGTCAGCAGAGTTTCTTCGGCAGTGACGACGCAGAAGAAGTGCAGCCGTGGAGTGATGAAGAGCTCCTGAACGCCGAAAAGGAAGCCCTTGGTTTCTATATAACAGGACACCCCATAAATAAATATAAAAAGCTTCTTAAACTCATGGGCATTTTAAAGACATCAAGGCTCGAAGAGCTCGGTGATACCACTGAGGTAGCAGTTTCAGGTATAATAAATACACTTAAAAAAACCCTTACCAAGGGGAAATCAGAGCCCATGGCAGTGTATGTGCTTGAGGATGACGAGGGCACGGTTGAATGCATCGCCTTCCCGGAAATATACAGAAACTATTCCGATCTGATAGTAAAAAACAACCTTATCCTGGTCAGGGGAACGATTGATAAGAGCGAAAAGGGGATAAAAATACTCACCAGGGAGATAACCACCCCGGAGGATGCCTTTCTGAACCAGGAGTTCAAACTTGAAATGAGGCTCGATAAAGATATCATGGAGGAGAGTACACTGAAAGAGATCAAGGATTTGTTATATAAACACAGCGGTAATTGTCCTGTATATATAAAGCTTAACTCGGGTGATTATGAAACAACACTGCTTACTGAATACAACATAAAACCCGATGTTGAAATTATTGATACCCTGGAAGGCATTACAGGTATCGGAACTGTAAAACTCCTCAGGCTGAACGGGCATAAGGAAACACACCATGCCAACAATAACCACTCCTTCAGGAGAACCCGTAAATGATGCGATACTATCTTGACTTTGAAAAACCCATCCAGGAGCTTGAACTGAAAATCGAAGAGCTTAAGCGCCTCAGCAACGGACAGGACCTCAATATAACGGCCGAACTTGAAAAACTTGAACAAAAGGCCGGGGAGATGAGGGATGACATATTCTCAAGACTCACCCCCTGGCAGAAGACACAGATCGCAAGACATCCCGACAGGCCCTATACCCTTGATTACATAAATATGCTTACTGATGATTTTATGGAACTCCATGGTGACAGAAGATACTCGGATGACCCGGCCATTGTCGGCGGCATTGGAAGTATTGGAGGAACAAGCATGGTGATTATCGGCCACCAGAAGGGCAGAGGGACAAAGGAGAGGATTAACAGAAACTTCGGCCAGCCCCAACCAGAGGGTTACAGAAAGGCACTCAGACTTATGAAGTTTGCAGAGCGCTTTAACAAACCCCTTTTGACCTTTGTAGACACCCCAGGGGCTTTCCCGGGAATTGGCGCTGAGGAGCGGGGGCAGGCTGAGGCAATAGCGGTAAATCTCATGGAGATGTCAAGACTGCGAATCCCTGTAATCTCAATTGTCATCGGTGAAGGTGGCAGCGGCGGAGCCCTTGCAATCTCCGTGGCAGACAGACTCTATATGTTTGAACACTCTGTTTACTCGGTAATATCACCGGAAGGGTGTGCAGCAATACTGTGGAGGAAAAACGGAGATATTGACACAGGGGAGTTCGAAAGGGCCGCAGAAGCACTGAAACTCACAGCACAGGACCTTTTGAATTTCAGGATTATTGATGACATTATTCCCGAACCACCCGGCGGTATCCATAGAGACCCAAAGAGCGCTGCTGCAAAAATAAAAGAGACCGTCCTTACAACGATTGAAGAACTCAGAAACAAAAACATCGAAAAGCTCATTGAAGAGAGATACAAAAAGTTAAGACGTATAGGTAAGTTCTCCAAACAGGAATACTAACCACTATTCACTGCTCAACTCATATCAATTATAAGATATATTTACAATGCTCCTGTATTTTTCTTATAACATTTCTTTATAATATAATTACATAAATTGAAAACATGCACTATAAAAACGTCTCCCTTGATAAGAATTTTTTGCTTAAAAGGCTATCCCGCTTGAGAATGGAGATTAAATATTGAAAGACGATAAGGATAAAAGGAACTTCAAGAGATACAAAAAAGAGGCTGAACTGATACTTAAGGCCAACACAGGAGCATATAAAGGCAGAATTATTGATTATTCAGACGGTATCTGCGCCGTCATCAAAGATGCCTCTTCTATCATATCTGGTACCACGGTCAACATAAAGAGTCATGAACTTGGAATAGAGTTTCTTGGTGAAGTTGTATGGGCAAAAAAAGTGATCCCTGATTTACAGGTCGGCATCAGGAGAGTTGATAACCTTAGAGGTTCGTTAAAGGATTTCAGACTGCCGGATGTACTGAAGGGGCTTCAGAAAACCACAAGTACAGGAACCCTTGAAATCCACAACGACTCAATACAAAAAAAGATTTATATCAAAAATGGAGACCTGATCTTTGCTTCCTCTAACCAGGCACAAGAGAGCCTTGCAAAAGCCCTCTTAACAGCAGGCAAGCTTACCATAGACCAGTATAAAAAAACCGTTGAGATATCAGAGCTAACAGGAAAAAATCAGAGCATAATCCTGACTGAACTTGGTTATCTCTCCCCACAGGAATTCGTCTGGGCATTAAAAAACCAGGTCGAAATGATTATCCTGAGCAGCTTTAATGTTACAGATGCCGATTTTGAATTTCAGGAGGGTCCACTTGATGCAAATGAGTCGATCCCCCTCAGAATTAACGCCACCAATCTTCTATTTCATGGTTATAAAAAGGTCAATGACCTCCTGTATTTAAAAGAGGAGTGCCCCCCGCCGGATATTGAATTGCGTCTGTCAAAAGACCTGGAGGAAGTCGTTCAACACCTTTCCATGAGTGACACCGACAGGAGGATCCTGTCTTATTTAGACGGCAAGCACTCAATAAAGGAGATACCGTCACTCGCTCAAACCAGTGACATAGAGACACTCAAGACCATATATGCCCTTTTGAATATTGGAGCTATTGAATTAACAGAAAGTCCGGTCCCGGCAGCAGAGGAGCTGGAGATAGATAACGAAATCATGGAAAAGATAGAAAATATGAACAACAACTATAAGACCCTCGGATATTATGGAATCCTGGGCATAAATGAGGGGGCATCTGAAGAGGAGATAAGGGAGGCATATTACAGGGTAGCAAAAGAGTTTCACCCGGACAAATATTTTTCCCTGCCCTCAGACGATATTAAGGAAAAAATAAACACAATCTTTTCATTCGCTACCGAGGCATACGAAACCCTTTCCAACGAGGCAAAGAAAAGGGAATACGACGGGTCTCTTTCCGTCAAACCGGAAAAACCTGCTTCAAAGGCTGAAATGGCTAAAGCCAGGTTTAATCAGGGAAGGACGTTGCTGATGATGAGAAATTACTCCGATGCAGTAACCCTGTTCGCCCAGGCAGTATATTTTGACAGCTCCACCGCAAGTTATCACTACTATCACGGCCTTACACTCAGCAAACTGAACAGGTTCAAGGAAGCAGCAAAGGCTATTAATGAAGCCGTTAAACTTAACCCGCAAAAAGCCGATTATGTCGCTGAACTCGGTCATGTTTTTCTGATGCTTGGTTTTAAGGCAAGGGCACAGAACTCCTTTAAAAAGGCCCTTGAACTCTCACCGTCAAATGAAAGGGCACTTGAGGGAATAATAAAAACAGAAGACAACAAGAAATCTTTTTTTGGATCTTCAGAGAATATCCTGCTGAGAATTTCCAAAAAATATGGTCTTAAGAGAAAAAAGTAGGACAAAACACTATTAACCCACAAGATTAACAGGTACTTCTGAATCCTATATTTCCTTTTCCACCTTCTCTTTACTCTCTTCAGAAGGGCTGGAAGGAGGAGAACACGTCTCCCTGGTGTCCGGTGCTCAAGTAGACAATCCGGTCTTTGGCAGGACGGTCTGAAGCAGAATCCATATAGCAAGAATAATTCCCAGGGTTAAAAGCAGATCACTCATGACTTCTTGCCTTCTTTTGTGGTCTTTTGTTCGGCTTGTCTCTCTTCATAATCTACAAATTCAAGCACTGCCAGAGGCGCCTGATCCTTAAGCCTCGTTCTTGTCTTGACAACTCTCAGATAGCCGCCGTTTCTTTTACTGAACCTCGGTGCTATCTCACTGAACAACTTTGCAATCGCAGCCCTGTTGGGCACATATGACAGTGCCATCCTCTTTGAATGGAGGTCTCCCTTCTTACCGAGGGTGACCACCTTTTCCGCCAGCGACTTTATTACCTTGGCCTTGGTTACTGTAGTCTCTATACGTTCATGCATGAAGAGACTGACCATCAGGTTTCTGAAGAGTGCCTTTCTCTGAAGTGTATTTCTACCGAAATTTTTCTTATGAACTCTGTGACGCATCTTTTACCGCACCTCCCTCTGTCTGATACTTTTCCAGAACGTCGGGATCGATCTTCATCCCAAAATTAAGTCCCATAGTTCTAAGGATTTCCTTGATTTCATTAAGTGATTTTCTGCCGAAATTCTTTGTCTTCAGCATCTCCAGATCAGTCCTCTGCACCAGGTCGGCTATGGTCTTTATATTGGCATTCTTAAGACAATTATAAGACCGCACAGAGAGTTCAAGCTCATCCACGGGCCTCAGGAGGTTCCTGTTAAAGTCCGAACTGCCAACATCATACACATCACCTGCATCATGTGATATTTCCTCAGATGTCTCTTCCGACTCGTCAAAAATAAAGAGGTCGAGATGGTCAATAAGCACACTTGAAGCCCTGGTTAAGGCATTCTTTGGAGAGAGACTTCCGTCTGTCCAGACCTCAAGCACGAGCCTGTCATAATCCGTTGCCCTGCCAACCCTTGCCTTTTCAACCCGGAAATTCACTTTCCGTATAGGACTGTAAACACTATCGATAGCAATGATATCTACAGGCTGCTCCTTCTCTTTATTCATCTCTGAAAGGACATAACCCTTTCCCTTGGATACATAGAGTTCAGCATGAAACTCTGCATTCTTGTCAACTGTAGCAACAGGTAAATCAGTGGTGAGAACTTCAAGATTTGCCTCACATTGAATATCTGCACCTGTAACATCCTTCGGCCCTGTAACGTCTATCCTTGCAACCTTCTTACCGTCACCATACTGCTTGAATCTGATCTTCTTGAGGTTGAGTATAACGTCAACCATGTCTTCCTTAACGCCTTTAATCGTGGAAAATTCATGCAATACTCCCGGTATCCTCACCTGAGTAATCGCTGAACCCTCAATAGAGGAAAGCAGCACTCTCCGCAGTGAATTACCAAGGGTAGTTCCATACCCACGCTCTAATGGTTCTGCTATAAGCTTACCGTATGTATTGGTAAGTGTCTCTTCGTCGAAGGCTATCTTCTCAGGAAACTGAAAGCCTCTTATCTTCAAGCTCATTGGGCCTCCCTTTTCATTATACGTGATACGTTATACGGAAATATAAACGTGCTCTCGTATTTTCGTGATTTCAAATTATCGTATTTATCTTAAATATTGGTCTTATTTTGAATACAACTCTACAATCAGGTTTTCTTTAACATCAAGACCTATCGCTTCTCTCGACGGTATGCTGATCAGTTTACCCCTGAAGTTCTCGGCATCCAGTTCAAGCCACTCAGGTAATCCCCTGTGTTCAACCTTTGAAAGACTCTCCTCAATCAATGGAATACCCCGCCGTGACTCCTTTACTTCAATGACATCACCTACTTTCACCCTGAATGAAGCGATATCGGTGACCCTGCCGTTGACAAGAATATGCCTGTGATTGACTATCTGCCTTGCCTGCCGTCTGTTTGATGCAAAACCAAGACGGTAAACAATATTATCAAGTCTCAGTTCAAGAAACTGCAACAGCAGCTCTCCCGTAACACCTCTTTTCCTCTGGGCCTCATGGAAGTAGTTCCTGAACTGTCTTTCAAGCACCCCGTATATCCTCTTAACCTTCTGCTTTTCTCTCAACTGAAGTCCGTAATCGCTTATCTTGGTCCTTCTCGTGCCATGCTGTCCCGGCACATATTTTCTCCTCTCAAAAGCACACTTGTCTGCAAAACATCGATCTCCCTTAAGAAAGAGCTTGTCTCCCTCCCTTCTGCATAAGCGACATAATGAATCAGTATACCTTGCCATTTTATACCCTCCTCCTCTTGGGAGGTCTGCACCCATTATGAGGAACCGGGGTAACATCCTTTATGATATTAATCTCCAGTCCTGTTGCCTGTATCGCCCTGATGGCTGATTCCCTTCCGGCACCCGGACCCTTTATATAAACATCGATCTGTCTCATTCCCATGTCAATGGCCCTTCTTGTTGCATTCTCTGCCGCTATCTGAGCAGCATAAGGAGTGCCCTTTCTTGATCCCTTAAACCCGATACTGCCGGCAGTTGCCCATGAAACAACGTTACCGCCTTTATCTGTAATGGTAACAATCGTATTGTTAAAAGTTGTCTGGACATGAGCTACACCATAGGGTATATTTTTCTTTTCCTTCTTGGAGCCCTTTTTACGTTTTGCCATTATTTACCTCCCTTCTTTTTTCCAACCACGGTCTTCTTGGGTCCCTTTCTTGTACGGGCATTTGTCTTTGTCCGCTGACCCCTTACCGGTAATCCCATCCTGTGTCTGATCCCACGGTAGCAACCAATGTCCATTAACCGCTTTATATTCATGGAAATCTCTTTCCTGAGTTCACCCTCAACCTTATAGTCTCGGTCTATAACTGAGCGGATCTTTACTATCTCATCATCGCGGAGGGCTCTGACTCGCGTATCAGGGTTTATCCCGGTCTCTTCAAGTATCTTCCTGGATAGTGACCTCCCAATTCCCATTATCCTTGTCAACCCTATCTCAACTCTCTCGTTCTTGGGTAAGTCTACCCCAGCAATCCTTGCCATCTTACCTCCTTATCCCTGTCTCTGCTTGTGCTTAGGATTTTCACAGATTATCCTGACAACACCTTTTCTCTTTATTATTTTACATTTAGCGCATATTGGTTTTACAGATGCCCTGACTTTCATGTATCCTCCCAAAAAACATTACGAGGTACGGGTTACGTTTTGCGAACTTTACTTCTACTTTACTAACCCCGCAATCCATAACCTGAAACTCGCAACTTTATTTATATCTGTATGTAATTCTTCCTTTTGTAAGGTCATAGGGTGATAACTCCACCAGCACTTTATCACCAGGCAATATCTTTATATAATGTATCCTCATCTTGCCCGAAATATAAGCAAGGATGGTCTGCCCATTATCAAGTTCTACCCTGAACGTGGCATTCGGAAGCGCTTCTACAACTGTCCCATGGACTTCTATGTTCTCTTCCTTTGGCATTTAAACTTAAATTATACCCCCTTCAGGCCCATTTAGTCAATATTTTGGGATGATTTTTTGCTACAAGCACCGTATGTTCGAAATGTGCAGAAAGTTTACCATCCGCTGTCTTCGTTGTCCAGCCGTCTTCCAGTATATTCACCTTATAGCTCCCCACATTAACCATTGGTTCAATGGCAAGTGTCATTCCTTCTCTCAACACCGGCCCCTTGCCGGGAGGACCAAAATTCGGAATCTGGGGGTCTTCATGCAGAGACCTCCCGACACCATGACCCACAAAAGCCTTGACTACAGAATATCCGTTGGATTCCACAAATCTCTGTATGGCATTTGATATATCCGAAACGCGGTTATCGGGTATCGCCTTCTCTATACCCAAATAAAGTGCCTGCTCGGTTATCTTAAGCAACCTCTCGGTTTCAGCCGGGATTTGTCCGACAGGTACAGTGACTGCGGCATCACCGATGTATCCCTTGTAGATTACTCCAAGGTCAATACTGACGATATCACCCTCTCTGAGCCTTACACTTACTGACGGTATTCCGTGCACAACCTCACTATTTACAGAGGTACAGATACTCGCAGGATATCCCCTGTAACCCTTAAAGGCCGGCTTTCCCCCCCGACTCTTTATAACCTCTTCGGCTATCTGCTCAAGTTCCCTGGTTGTAATATTGGGGGCTATAACCCCCTTGATTGCTAAAATGGCTTCGGCAACAATCTCGGAGGCCTTCACCATCTTCTTTATCTCATCCCTTGATTTTATAATAATCACTTAATAATCACACCCTGCATACTGTACTACCCCTTTCTGCCCCTCACCTTGCCTTTTCTGAGGAACCCTTCATACGAACGCGTTATCAGATGTGACTCTATCTGGGACACTGTATCAAGGGCCACTCCAACAACAATCAGGAGTGAGGTTCCCCCAAAATAAAAGGGAACATTAAACTGTTTTATCAAAATTGTCGGCAAGACACATACAACGGAAAGATATATTGCACCAATAAAGGTCAACCTTGACAAAACCCTGTACAGATAATCAGCTGTCTTCTGCCCTGGTCTGATACCGGGAATGAACCCGCCATATTTTTTCAGATTGTCAGCCACATCAACCGGATTAAAGACTATGGCAGTGTAAAAATAACTGAAAAATATAATCATGCTAACAAATATAATCGTATAGGAAACAGTTCCCGGGGAAAGTTGTCTTGCAAATGACTGAACCCAGGGGATTGAAATAAATCCAGCAATTGTTGCCGGAAACATGATAATGGATGAGGCAAATATCGGCGGTATAACACCGGCAGTGTTTACCTTCAGCGGAAGGTGCGTTGACTGGCCTCCGTAAACCTTTCTGCCCACAACCCTCTTTGCATACTGCACAGGAATCTTCCTCTGACCCTTTTCTATGAAAATTATGGCCCCGACAACAAAAACCATCATAGACACCAGGATGATAAGGAATATTATGGAAAGCTCTCCCGCACTTACAAGCCTTACAGTACTTACTATGGCATTTGGCAACTGTGCCACGATACCGGCAAAGATTATCAGAGATATTCCGTTACCTATCCCTCGCTCGGTTATCTGCTCACCAAGCCACATTATAAAAGCCGTGCCCGCAGTAAGAGTTATCATGGTCATTAACCTGAAACTCCAGCCAGGGGTCTGGATAAAGGCCCCCTGGGCCATGCTCTCAAGCCCTACGGCTATACCAAAGGACTGAACAATACTGATAAGGACAGTACCGTATCTCGTATATTTTACTATCTTCTTTCTTCCCTCTTCCCCCTCCTTGGCAAGCTTGCCGATAGCGGGAATAACAACCGTAAGCAATTGAAGGATAATGGATGCGCTGATATAAGGCATGATACCAAGGGCAAATATAGTCACCCTTGAGAGCGCACCACCGGAGAAGATATCAAAGAAATCCATAAGAGCCCCACCCCTTTCGGTCAGAAACTTGCTCAGTTCCTCACCATTGATTCCTGGCGTGGGGATATGAGCACCCATTCTGTATACTGCAAGAAGGACAAGGGTAAACAAAACCCTGTTTTTAAGTTCTTCGATCTTGAATATATTCTGAAAAGAAGAGAGTGCTCCCAACTATATCACCTCGGCCTTCCCGCCGGAAGCATTTATTTTCTGCATGGCAGAAGTGCTGAAAGCATGAGCCTTGATATTCAACGGCCTGGAGAGTTCACCGTCTCCGAGGATCTTTAATCCATCTTTAATATCCTTCAGAATTCCTCTCTCAAGCAGCAACTCCGGGGTTATAGTATCGGCATCCTCTATATTTGAAAGAACCTTGAGATTCGTTATGGCGAATTCCTTTCTGAACGGCTCATTACTGAAGCCACGTTTGGGAAGCCTCCGCTGCAAGGGCATCTGCCCTCCCTCAAACCCGGGCCCCTTCGTACCTCCAGAGCGGGCTTTTTGACCCTTGTGACCTTTGCACGAGGTCTTTCCGTGTCCTGAGCCTGGTCCTCTGCCGACTCTCTTGGCCTTCTTTTTGCTCCCTTCATCAGGCTTTAATTCATCTATTTTCATTACAATACCTCCATTTTAAATCTACTGTCTTCAATCTTCATTCACCCTTTGACTCTTCAACATCAATAAGGTGCGGAACCTTGTTAATCATTCCCCTTATAACAGGAACGTCAGGGTGCATGACAGTCTGTCCTATCTTTCTCAGACCGAGGCTCCTGAGCACTCTTCTCAATTTCTCAGGGTTACCGATATAGCTCTTCTTCAGCTTTATCTTAAGCATTCTTCCGGGCCTCCCTGGTCTCTTCCTCAGATGACTTCCCCCTCAATCTTCGTACAACTTCGGGGTCTTTAAGGCTCACAAGTCCATTCAATGTTGCCTTTGCTTCATTAAATGGATTATGACTTCTGATGGACTTGGCAACTATATTTTCAATACCTGATACCTCAAGCACTGCCCGTACAGCTCCTCCGGCAATTACACCGGTGCCTTTTGGTGCGGGCTTTATCAGGACTTCTCCTGCACTGAACTTTCCTATTATGTCGTATGGTATAGTGCCATTCTTAAGAGGAAATCTTATGAGTGTCTTCTTTGCCTGCTCTATTGCCTTCCTGATAGCCTCCGGAACCTCTGAAGCCTTGCCTTTGCCAAGCCCAACCGTGCCATTACCATCACCTATGGCAACAAGGGCTGTAAAGGAAAACCTCCGTCCTCCTTTGACCACCTTGGAAACTCTATTGATAAAGATTACTTTTTCCTGTATTTCCAGCTCTGACGGGTCAATCCTCTGCACCATTCCTCCTTATCCTGATTTACCATTTATTATTTTCCATTGTTCATCTACCATTTACATCGATGACAAATGATAAATGATAAATGATAAATGAACAATATCTAAAACTCCAGACCGCCTTCTCGCGCAGCATCTGCAAGTGCCTTGATCCTGCCATGAAACTTGAAGCCACCTCTGTCAAAGACCACCTTCTTTATACCCTTCTCTACGGCCCTCTTTGCCAGGAGCCCACCCACTTTTTTTGCAGCCTCAATATTGCCGCCATGGGTTGACAGTTCCTTCATCTCCTTATCACGTGTTGATGCGGCAATCAGGGTGTCTCCCTTCATATCGTCAACAATCTGGACATATATATGATTCAGTGAACCATAAACAGCAAGCCTCGGCCTTTCCGGCATTCCAAAGACCTTCTTTCTTACCCTGTTGCTTCTTCTCTCCCTTGCCTCTCTTCTTGTTCTTCTCAACTCAGGAAACCTCCGCATTTATTTAAGCACGTTATTTTATATTATACCGAATACAATCAGCACTATAAAAGTCGAATCCAGCAGGACTTCCTACTTTTTCCCTGCCTTGCCGGGTTTAAGTTTGAGCCTCGCGCCTGCGTAGCGTATACCCTTTCCCTTGTATGCATCCGGCGGCCTCAGAGCCCTGATATTTGCCGCTACCTGACCAACAAGCTGTTTATCATAACCTGTAAGCGTAACCTTCAAAGGCCGGGCCTTGTGGTCAACCTCTGCAGATACACCTTCAGGCAGTATGAATTCAACAGGATGCGAATATCCAAGGGAAAAAGTCAGTGTTTTACCCTTTGAATCCACCTTGTATCCGATCCCGACTATCTCCAGTTCTTTTTTATACCCCACACTTACACCTTCCACCATATTGGCAATAAGGCTCCTTGTAAGTCCGTGAAGCGCCTTTTTTTGTTTTGTATCATCCGGTCTTGAAACCAGGATACTGTCCTTCTCTATATTCAGATTCATGGAAGACGGGAAATTCCAGCGAAGCTCACCTTTTGGTCCCTTCACCTCGATAAGGGTCCCGTCAACCTTCACATTCACACTCTTCGGTATCTCTACAGGTTTTCTTCCTATCCTTGACATCCCTTAATTCTCCTCACTTATAAGTATGTTTGTCACCTTGACATTACCAAAACCTGAACTACAAAAGACCAATGCCTTATGACTGAATTTACCAGACATGACAGAGAAGTTCTCCACCGAGCTTATCCCATTTGCAGGTCTTGTCACTCTTGATGCCTTTAGGTGTTGAGAGTATTGAAAGCCCCACTCCGCCCATAACAACCGGCACATCTCTGTAGCCGACATAGACCCTCTTGCCGGGTTTACTCACCCTTTTCAGCCCGGAGATGATACTCTCCCCGTCAACATATTTTAAGGAGATCCT
The DNA here is from genome assembly GCA_035873375.1 of Nitrospirota bacterium. Taxonomy (NCBI): domain Bacteria; kingdom Pseudomonadati; phylum Nitrospirota; species Nitrospirota bacterium. The sequence goes on from JAYWMQ010000041.1 coordinate 66,098, forward strand.
CAGAACTCCCTGTTTTTTATCCTTGATAATCTTATAAGCCCTGATAAACCCTTCTTCCTTGAGTATCTTGGCTATTTCCAACTTCATGCGTGACGCGGGAATATCCACCTTCTCAGCCCTGATCATGGTGGCATTCCTGATCCTTGTCAGCATATCAGCAACCGGGTCAGTTAACATGCCTCTCTCCTACCAACTTGATTTTGTTACTCCAGGGATTAGTCCCTGATGCGCCAGCGTCCTGAAACAGATCCGGCACATGGCAAAACGCCTCAGATATCCTCTGGGCCTGCCACAGATAAGACATCTGTTGTATGCCCTGACTTTGTATCTCGGTGTTCTCTTCGTCTTCTCAACTAAACACTTCTTGGCCATATCTTAATCACTCCTTATATATGTACTACACCGTGAGTTTTTCCTTAATCCTTAAAAGGCATTCCAAGATATTTCAACAGTGCCTTTCCCTCTCCATCAGTTTTGGCAGTTGTGCATATTATAATATCAAAACCGTGAACCATATCAACCTTTTCGTAGTCTATCTCGGAGAATATATACTGCTCCTTGACACCCATTGCATAATTTCCCCTGCCGTCAAAGGACTTTGTAGTAAGCCCCCTGAAGTCCCTGATCTGGGGTATGGCGATACTTATAAGTTTATTAAGAAAATCATACATCATATCACCCCTGAGTGTCACCTTGCAGCCTATAGGCATCCCCTTTCTCAGCTTAAAACCAGCTATGGACTTTTTTGCTTTAGTTATAACCGCTTTCTGTCCCGAAATTGCAGTAAGTTCTTTCTGTGCCGCATCAAGGAGCTTAATGTTCTGCATCGCCTCACCGAGTCCCACATTAAGAACAATCTTCTCAAGTTTAGGCACCTGCATCACGTTTTTACAGGATAACTCCTTCATTAACTGAGGAATCACCTCTTTAGAATATTTCTCTTTCAGCCCTGGAATATATTTCTTCTCAGCCATTACTGGTCTATTACCTCCTTACATCTCTTACAGAGCCTCACCTTGCGTCCATCATCAAGAATATGGTTACTGATACGGGAAGGTTTCTGACATCTCGGGCATACAAGCATAATTTTCGATATATGAAGAGTGCCTTCTTTTTCTATTATGCCACCCTGGGAGTACTGTCTTGACGGCTTCATATGCCTCTTTATCATATTTACACGTTCAATTATTACACGGTTTTTCTTTGGCATAATCGAAAGGATCCTGCCCTGCTTTCCCTTCTCTTTTCCGGATATAACAATCACTTTATCGCTTTTCTTTATTTTTAATCCCATTTTTTCCTCCATATTGTTCAGTGTCAGCATTTGTGAACGGTTCTACTCACACTGAGCGCCTATACTGATATTCTATAATACCTCAGGTGCCAGAGACACAATCTTGGTAAATTCCTTCCACCTTAATTCTCTTGCTACAGGGCCAAACACCCTTGTTCCCACCGGCTCACCCTGTGCATTTATCAGTACACAGGCGTTCTGGTCAAACCTTATATAAGTACCATCCGGACGCCGGGTCTCCTTCCTCGTCCTCACCACAACAGCTTTTGCCTTGGAACCCTTTTTTACGTTACTGTTGGGAACAGCCTCTTTTACACTCACGACAATAACATCTCCTACCCTCGCATATCTTCTTCGTGAGCCCCCAAGAACCCTTATACACATTACCCTTTTGGCCCCTGAGTTATCTGCTACTTCAAGAATGCTCTGTACCTGTATCATCTTCCTATCACTCCCGAATTTCGTTTTACGTTATACGGAAATCTGAAAAATACGAAAAGAAAAAAACAAGATCTGTTATTCTATTATCGTTTTCCCGTGCTTTTGTATAACGGCACTAATTTTCCTTTTTCAGTACGTCTACAATAACCCATCGTTTAGTCTTGCTTAACGGTCTTGACTCGAGAATCCTGACTGTATCCCCGGACTTGCAAAGGTTATCCTCATCATGTGCCTTAAACTTGGATACCCTCTTGATAATCTTCTTATAAAGGGGGTGTTTATACTGTCGCGCAACTGCCACTGTCACAGTCTTATCCATCTTGTCACTTACTACCTTACCAACAAAGACTTTTCTTGGCATGTCTACCTCTTTTACTCCTTATCGTTTATATATTATCAGTAAATACATAATAATATTTCAGCCTTTATTCTTCACATGACCGCATTGAAATCAGGCAGTCTTCTGTTTTTCCTTCTCTGTAATTATAGTCAGAATCCTTGCAATACTCTTTCTTACCGCACTAATCCTCTTAGGGTTCTGAATTTCACCTGTTGCCTGCTGAAACCTAAGATTAAATAGCTCTTTTCTCAATTCCTTCTCTTTTTGCAGGAGTTCCTCCGCCGTCATGTTTCTCAAGTCAGAAGGTTTCAAAGCACAGCCTCCTCTCTCTTAACAAACTTCGTCGCTACAGGCAATTTATGTGAAGCCAGCCTGAGGGCCTCCCTTGCAACATCCTCAGGCACTCCTGACATCTCATACAGTATTCGTCCGGGCTTTATCACTGCTACCCAGTATTCCAGATTTCCCTTTCCTTTTCCCATCCTTGTCTCAGCAGGTTTTTTTGTAATGGGCTTGTCAGGGAATATCCTTATCCAGAGTTTGCTGCCCCTTTTAACATGCCTTGTAATTGCAACCCTCGCAGCCTCTATCTGCCTGCTTGTTATCCATCCCGGCTCAAGAGCCTTAAGCCCGTACTGTCCGAAAGATACGTCGGATCCCCTATAGGCCTTTCCTCTCATATTGCCCTTTTGGGTCTTTCGATATTTAACTTTTTTTGGCATTAACATAGCTTATAACTCCTTTATTTCATCTGTCACCAGTCGTCCCAATAGCCGGCAACTGATATCCGGCGACCGGTAACTAACTGGTAGCACTCAGGACCTCACCTTTATACATCCAGACCTTTACACCTATTACACCATACGTTGTCCTTGCCTCAGCAAAACCATAATCAATATCTGCACGAAAGGTGTGCAATGGAACACGCCCGTCTCTATACCATTCTTTTCTGGCAATCTCAGCCCCTGCAAGCCGACCGGCACAGTGAACCCTTATACCCTGGGAACCGAACCTCATCGCTGAACCGACAGCCTTTTTCAGTGCCCTTCTGTATGCAACCCGCTTCTCAAGCTGCATCGCAATGTTCTCCGCAACCAACTGTGCATCAAGCTCCGGCTTTCTTACCTCTTTTATATCAATGGCAACCTGCTTTCCAATCATGGCCTCCAGGTCCTTCTTCAGCCGCTCCACCTCTGCTCCCTTCTTACCTATTATGATACCCGGTCTTGCAGTATGAATGGCGATTCTGACCTTCTGACCCTCTCTTTCACCAACCCTCTCTATCTCAATCTTTGAGATTCCTGCATGGTAAAGTTTCCCCTTAATGTGCTTTCTGATCTGCAGGTCTTCATGGAGTTGCTTTGCATATCCCTGCTTTAAAAACCATCTTGATTCCCATGTCCTGATTATCCCGATTCTGTTACCTATGGGATGAGTTTTATGTCCCAAAATACACCCCCGGATTTAATGTTGAATTATGAATGTTGAACGATGGATTAAAGACCGGGGACAATTTACCATTCAACATTAAAAGTTTAACATTCAAATTTATTCCTCCTCTGCAAGCACTATGGTTATATGACACGACTTCTTCTTTATAATATTTGCCCTTCCCATTGCCCTTGGAAAAAGCCTCTTCATCACAGGGCCCTCATCAACATAGGCCGTGACCACCTTCATATCCTCCGGTACATCAACTTCCTTTTGCTCTGCATTGGCCATTGCGGAACGGAGCAGTTTTTCTACATACGGTGCCCCCCTGTAAGGCATAAACTTCAGGGCAACCATTGCATCTCCTGCTTTCTTGCCCCGTATAAGGTCAATCACCCTTCTGGCCTTTCTTGGTGTAATCCTCGCGTATCTCAGCATAGCCTTAGATTCCATAGACATTAACCCTTCACCCTTGTGGTCCTTTCGCTCCCCCCGTGTCCCTTGTAAGTCCTCGTACGTGAAAACTCACCAAGCTTATGTCCCACCATATTTTCGGAAACGTACACAGGAATAAACTTCATTCCATTATGTACAGCAAACGTCATGCCTACAAAATCAGGCAGTATGGTGGACCTGCGGGACCAGGTCTTGATTATTCTCTTCTCCCCGGTATCGATCATCACCTGAACCTTTTTCATCAACTTTACATCAACAAATGGACCTTTTTTAAGAGACCTTGGCACTCACGCCTCCTTTACATTGACTCCAGCTTGCAAGCCGGCTATTTAAACATGTTTTGTCTTGCATTAAAACCCCTGCTCTCTTCATTTTCTTTTCTTTACGATTAACTTGTCAGTTTTATGATTCTTCCTGGTCTTTACACCCTCAGGCTTACCCCACGGCGAGCAGGCCGGCCTGCCACCGGAACTCTTCCCCTCACCACCACCAAGGGGATGATCTACCGGGTTCATTGCCACACCTCTGACGCTTGGCCTCCTGCCAACCCAGCGCTTTCTCCCGGCCTTACCATAGTTTATATTCTCATGATCCACATTACTGACCTGGCCGACTGTTGCCATACAATTTATAGGCACCAGCCTCACTTCTCCGGAACCAAGCTTTATCTGTGCATATTTTTTGTCCTTTGCAACAAGCTGGGCCTGAGTCCCCGCACTCCTGACAAGTTTACCCCCCTGTCCAAGCCTTAACTCAATATTATGTATAAAGGTACCGAGCGGCATGTTCTTTAAAGGCAATGCATTTCCTGCCTTGATCTCAGCCTCCGGCCCGGCCATCACCTGATCTCCAGCCTTGATACCGTTTGGTGCAAGTATATATCTCCGTTCACCATCAACATATTTCAGCAATGCAATCCTTGCCGTTCTGTTCGGGTCGTACTCTATGGTCTCCACTGTTGCAGGCACACCGAACTTGTCTCTTTTGAAATCGACAATCCTGTAAAGCCTCCTGTTTCCACCACCCCTCTGCCAGGCCGTCACCCTGCCCTGGTTATTCCGGCCACCCCGTTTCTTGAGAGACACACACAGCGGCATATACGGCTTGTCTGTTGTCAGCTCACTGTAATCAGCAACCGACATGAATCTTCTGCCTGGTGATGTTGGTCTGTATATTCTGATTCCCATCTCTACTCCTTAAATTTAAAATTGAAAATTACAAAATCCATGCAATACAGCTCTACATTACCTGTTTTACAATTTTCAACAACAAATCATCAAACCCCTTCTATAAAGTCAAGTTTTTCACCCTTTTTAAGGGTAACAACCGCCTTCTTCATTGCCGACGACCGGCCCACGGAACGGCCCCACTTCTTTTTCTTTCCCCGAACGTTTATTGTTGCAACTTTCACAACCTTAACCTTAAAAACTTCTTCAAACGCCTTCCTTATCTCTATCTTGTTAGCCCTTCTATCGACTTCGACTATCAGCTTACCGCTTGTTTCCTTTAAATAAGTAGCCTTCTCTGTAAAAACCGGCTTCTTTAAAATATCGTAAGCGTCGCTCATTCTCCAACCTCCTGTACCTTCTTCAGCGCATCCCTTGTCATCAGAACATAATTATGCACAAGCAGGTCGTAAGTATTTATATCAGCCGCCCTTGCAACATTTGCCCTTGGGATGTTTCTCGCTGAAAGATAGACATTGGAATCCTTCTCCGGAACAACTATCAGCACAGACTTGCCATCAAGTCCCAACCCATTCAGCAGGGCAACTATATCTTTTGTCCTTGGCCTGTCAAGCTCTATAGAGTCAACTACTATAAGTTCGCCATCCCTCAGCTTTGTACTCAGTGCCGTCTTCATGGCCAGCCTTCTCTGCTTCCTTGTCATTTTATAGCTGTAATCCCTCGGCTGTGGCCCGAAAACAACACCTCCACCCTTCCACAGGGGAGACCTTACACTTCCATGCCTTGCCCTTCCCGTATGCTTCTGCTTCCAGGGCTTCTTTCCTCCACCACGTACCATTCCGCGTGTCTTTGCGGCATGAGTACCCTGCCTCTGATTGGCAAGATAGTTGACTACAGCCTCATGGAGCAGGCCTGTTCTGACCTCCAGGCCAAAGATATCTTCTGAAACCGGCACCTTCTCAACTACATTATTATCTTTATCTCTTATCTCTATCTCAGGCATTTTCAATCATCCTTCCTGATCTCTATATATCCGCCGACAGGTCCCGGAACCGCACCCATAATTAAAATCAGATTCTGGTCCGGCTTCACATCAACCACAGCAAGATTCCTGACCGTAACCCTTCGTCCACCCATACGTCCGGGCATTCCTGTATTCTTCCAGACCCTCGACGGAAAAGAGCTGCCGCCAATTGAACCCGGTGCCCTGTTAAACATGGAACCATGCGATCCCGGACCACCGCTGTACCCCAACCTCTTCATTACTCCCTGAAAACCCTTTCCCTTTGAGACACCTATTGCAACCACCTTGTCACCTTTCTGAAACCTGTCTACTGTTATGACATCTCCAACGCCAAGCTCACCACTCACTGGAATCTCCCGCAATATCCTGCATGGAGGAGATCCTGCCTTCTTAAAGTGCCCTGACACCGGCCTGGTAACCTTCTTGAGCTTCTTGATCTCTTCATATCCCACCTGTACCGTCTCATAGCCGTCACGCTCTCTTGTCTTTACCTGTATCACCCGGCATGGACCGGCCTCTACAACCGTGACCGGGATTACCCTACCTTTTTCATCAAATATCTGCGTCATCCCGAGCTTTTTCCCAAGAATCCCCATCATAGCTTTATCTCCACATCCACACCTGCAGCCAGCTCAAGCTTCATGAGCTCATCAACTGTCTGAGGAGTGGGGTCATAAATATCTATCAACCTCTTATGTGTCCTTATTTCAAACTGCTCTCTCGACTTTTTATCTACATGTGGTGACCGCAATACCGTAACCTTATGAATCCTTGTTGGAAGAGGCACCGGACCTGCAATTCTTGCCCCCGTCCTCTGAGCAGTATCTACTATCTCCTTCACTGACTGGTCAAGTATCCTGTGGTCGTATGCCCTTAATTTTATCCTTATCTTCTGGTTCATAATCTCCCTACTCAATTATCTTAGTAACAACACCAGCGCCTACAGTACGGCCACCTTCCCTTATCGCAAACCTCACGCCCTCTTCCATCGCCACGGTCGTTATCAGCTCCACCTCTACATTTACGTTATCCCCGGGCATCACCATTTCCACTCCCTCAGGCAACGTCACTATTCCCGTCACGTCCGTTGTCCTGAAATAAAACTGCGGCCTGTATCCATTAAAAAACGGCGTATGCCTGCCGCCTTCCTCCTTGGTCAACACATACACCTCTGCATTAAACTTCCTGTGCGGTGTTATGCTCCCCGGCTTTGCCAGCACCTGGCCCCTCTCTACCTCTTCCTTCCCTATTCCCCTCAACAACACTCCTACGTTGTCTCCGGCCCTTCCCTCGTCCAGTATCTTCCTGAACATCTCTATCCCCGTCGCAACCGTCTTGCGCGTCTCTCCAAATCCCACTATCTCTACTTCCTCTCCTACCTTTACCACTCCTCGCTCTATCCTGCCCGTTACAACCGTCCCTCTTCCGCTTATACTGAATACATCCTCTATAGGCATCAGAAACGGCTTGTCTATCGGTCTCTCCGGTGTCTTTATGTACTCATCCACCGCTTCCATCAACTCATATATGCTCTTGTACTCCTCTGCCCCGGTATCCGTGCTCTCACTCTCCAGAGCCTTCAGCGCACTCCCCCTGATTATCGGGATTTCATCCCCGGGGAAATCATACTTGCTCAACAACTCCCTTATCTCCAGATCTACAAGGTCCAGCAGTTCAGGGTCATCCACCTGGTCCGTCTTGTTCATAAATACCACTATGTACGGCACCCCTACCTGCCTCGCCAGCAGTATGTGCTCCCTCGTCTGCGGCATCGGACCGTCCGCCGCCGACACCACCAGGATCGCTCCGTCCATCTGCGCCGCTCCCGTTATCATGTTCTTTACATAGTCTGCATGACCCGGACAGTCCACATGCGCATAATGACGATTCTCCGTCTCGTACTCCACGTGCGCCGTCTGTATCGTTATTCCCCTTGCCTTCTCCTCCGGTGCCTTGTCTATTTCATCGTAACTCGTATACGCTGCCATCTGCTTCATTGACAACACCTTCGTTATCGCTGCCGTCAATGTCGTCTTTCCGTGATCCACATGCCCTATCGTCCCTACGTTTACATGCGGCTTCGTCCTTTCAAATTTTGCCTTCGCCATTTTTCCTCCTTAAAAAAACTAAGCTCTTAAAAGACCTTGTCATACCTTACTCTTTAAAATAGATACTGTCTTAAGCCCTGCAACTCAACATTAATATTTATGGTCTGAAGGAACCATCTCCTTCATGGAGGCGCGTAACCTCTTGTAAAGACAAATAATTTACCTGAAAATCACAGATCCCGGAGTGGTATCATCATCCGGAAGCTTTATAATATACCAGAAACCGTAAAAAAAAATCTCATTTTTTTTATTCTCCCCTGACACGGGAGACGATTGTCTCAGCTATACTCTTCGGAACCTCTTCGTAATGGGAAAACTGCATCGTATAGGTAGCCCTTCCCTGCGTCTTGCTCCTGAGGTCGGTGGCATAACCGAACATCTCGGAAAGGGGCACGTGTGCCTTGATAACCTGGGCGTTGCCCCGCTTCTCCATACTCTGCATCTTCCCTCTTCTTGAGTTCAGGTCGCCTATAACATCACCCATGTATTCTTCCGGTGTTATAACCTCTACAGCCATTACCGGTTCAAGTAGCACGGGGTTGGCCTTCTTGACACCAGCCTTAAAGGCCATGGAACCAGCTATCTTAAACGCCATTTCAGACGAATCGACCTCATGATAAGAACCATCATAGAGTGTAACCCTCACATCAACTACAGGATAACCTGCCAGCACCCCTGTTTCAAGGGCTTCCTTAACGCCCTTCTCAACCGCAGGTATAAACTCCTTCGGTATTGAACCGCCAACAATCTTTCTTATAAACTCAAAGCCGCTACCTTTCTCAACGGGCTCAATCTCAATCAGGACGTGACCATACTGCCCCCTGCCGCCGGACTG